>JBIKQC010000553.1:0-3000 GCA_044349855.1 Saprospira sp. | reverse complement strand
GCTGCCTGAAAATCTAAACTGCTGCTACTTTGTTAATTCAGGAGCAGAGGCAACTGAAGGGGCCTTAAAATTATCAAAACGATATACCGGCCGTCCTAATATTGTGGCCTTTAAAAATGCTTATCATGGCAGTACAATTGCTGCAATGAGCCTGATGAGCGATGAATATTTTACCCAGGCTTTTCGACCGCTATTGCCGGGTATACGGCATTTAAACTTCAATAATCTGAACGATCTGGAACAGATAGACAATACCTGTGCCTGCGTAATAGTTGAGACTGTGAGAGCAGAGGGCGGTGTTGAAAAACCAAATTCAGGTTATCTGCAGGCCCTGAGAAAACGCTGTGATGAAACTGGAACCCTGCTCATTTTTGATGAAATTCAGGTTGGTTGCGGCCGAACAGGTTCTATGTTTGCCTTTGAACAATACAATGTTATTCCCGATATTTTACTGTTGGCTAAAGGATTTGGCGGAGGTATGCCAATTGGTACTTTTATCAGCAGTCATGAAATTATGCAGGTGCTCACACATGATCCCGTTTTGGGGCATATTACCACTTTTGGCGGACATCCGATGAGTGCGGCAGCTGCCTTAGCCACTATGCAGACATTAAAAGATGAATACAGCACATTAATAAAACCTATACCGGAAAAAGAAAAACTGTTTTTGGAACTGCTTAGCAATAGTCCGCATATTAAAGAAATTAGAAGCGCCGGACTATTTATGGCAGTGGAACTTGAAAACTTTGACAGAATCATGGCTGTTATAAAAGAATGCATCAAAAATGGTTTGATTACTGATTGGTTCCTTTTTAACTCCCATTCATTGCGCATTGCTCCGCCATTAATTATTTCAGAAGAAGAAATACGTTGGGCCTGCTCAGTTATATTGGATGCATTGGAAATTACAAAATAAATATAGTATTATAAAATATTAAAATTCAAATAACTATGGATATTACTGATATCATTCGCACCCGTCGTTCGGTCTATCCGGAGCAGTTTAGTGAAGAAATTATCAAAGAAAAGGAGTTGATGCTTTTGTTGGAGAATGCAAATTATGCACCTACACATAAGCTGACGCAGCCTTGGCGCTTCAGAATCATCAGTGGAGAAAAAAAGGTAGAATTGGGCCTTATTTTAGCTGAAAATATGAAGGCAAACACTGTTGCAGAACAATTTTCTGAAATGACCTACCGTAAGATGATTTCCCGTCCTGCAAAAAGCTCACATGTGATTGCAGTCTGTTTACAGCGCGATCCCAAGGAAAGTCTGCCGGAATGGGAAGAATTGGCAGCGCTTTCAATGGCAGTTCAAAATATCTGGCTTACAGGCACGGCTATGGGAATAGGCATGTATTGGGCAACGCCGAAACCACTTTCCAGTAAGGAAGTAGCAGACTTTTTGTCCTTAGGTGCAGGAGAAAAATGTTATGGTTTTTTGTATATGGGTTATTATACACCCAATTCAGAAATAAAGCCAAATAGAACACCAATAGAGGATAAGTTGATGTGGATTGGTTAAACCTCGAATGAGTTGAATTAAACCCGAATCCGTCATTAGAAATTCTATTCGCTTCGCGGAGCCTTCGGGTTCCAAGCCTAAATTGCTGTGAAACTAAACACTTACTCGTTTTTTGGGTTTTGAACCGAAGGACCGTGAAACGAAATAGGGGTGACTATTTCTTCACCCCAAAAAACTCCGTGAGTACTTATTTTCGCTTCGCGGAGCGTTGGTTCTTTGCCCTTTAGGCTTTCTTAACGAACTCTAATGACGGATCTGGGTTAAAAATGGCTGCTCCTGAATTTCCGGGAACAGCCATTTTATATTTTTTTTCTAGTGTTTACTTTTTTTATCAAGCTGCTCCAATTCGCCATGAGCTTCTTCTTTCAACTCTTTGCGGAGCTCATTCAGCTCTTTCCCGAGGAAGAAACCGATAGAAGTTCTCAGGACAACAATTATACCCAGATTTAACAGTTCAGATGTGACCGGGCTGATCACCGAATGAATGATATCCGATACGATAAGGAAGTCCAAAGAAATAATAATATAAGTACCAAGAATATTTCTGAGGCTAAAAATCTCCTCGTAATCTTTTTTTCCTGTCAGTCTATCCAATTCCAAACGGATAAACATATAAATTCCTTTGATAAAACCGATGACAAGGATGGAAATACCAACTATATCAGCAGTAATTTCAAGCCATTCAAATACAATTTTCAAAGGGAAATAATGTTCTTCTTTTGCCGGAGACCCATGTTCCTGAGCAAATAACATAAATGGTGCGAACATTAAAAATGCCAGTATTAACAGGCTTAAATTGTTTTTAAGAAATTTCATGAGTGCTAGTAAATTTGGTCCAGTAATTCCGAAAAATAGCAATAAAACTGTTAAAAAATACGATAATTGATAACAAAATTTGTAAAAAAGCTATCTTATAAGCATAACAGTACCTTTCTGGATACCAACTTTACCGTCAGATTGTGTATAACGCGATACATATGCATAAACGCCCTGAGGTAGGATTTCATTGGCTTTAGTACCATTCCAACCGGTGGATAAATCCCTGGTTTCAAATATCAAAGCACCGTAACGGTCGAAAATTTGTAAGGAATAAGATTCCAAAGTACTGCCAAATCCGGCCAATGGTTTGAAAGTATTATTTTTTCCACCAGGTACAAAAGCATTTGGAAACCACAGCACTGCCTGCTGTTTCAGGCAAACGGTATTGGAACGGGAATAACTGAATCTGGACGGATTGTCCGGTAAAGTTATTGCGCCTTCTGCCAACAGGTAGTAACAGCTGTTTGATTCATCGGCAATGTTTAAATTCACCTGATCATTGTAAGCACTGTCAGTTTCAGTAAGGACAACTAAGCGTGAATCGGAGCTGTTGATAACCTTATGCAGTTCATATTCTCTAGCAACGGCATATTCCAAATAGAACGGAGTCCATACAAGACTGTTGACAAAACCCTCTTTTGCTGCCCCCTGCAGCAA
>JBIKQC010000108.1:0-10557 GCA_044349855.1 Saprospira sp. | reverse complement strand
ACTTTAGATTTAGAAGCTGCTTCAGAATTATGTTGGCAGCAGTCGCCAATATTTTCTATAATAACAGAGCTAAAAACTTTTCCCGTGCAACCGCAATAACGTTCATAGCCGGTCATTCCAAAATTGGAAATGAGCAAAATAATGGCCATAAAAAGCGCTATATGAGATTTTATTTGCATCGGAGATTTTTGTATTGGTACAAAGATAGAACTAATTATTATAAGTTCTTCAATGATAACAAAATGCTAACAGTAATATTTAACTTTTACTTATTTAGTGTGGCAGTTGCCTGTTTTTCGCGCGCTCGCGCATGCGCAAGATTTGACAACTTTTTAAAAGTTGTCAAATCTGTGCACACGTGCGCGCGAAAAAATTGACGAGCGTCATTTTAAAAATTGACGGCGCTCATTTTTTAAAGCAAAAAACTGCCGCATCTTTGTATCAACATAAAAGGAAAAGTATTAGAAAATAATCGGTCTTTATCCGTGCAAAGATTCATATAGGCGTTTGGTTTTGGTTTTGCCGTCACTGCTGTAAGGTTCAGCGTGGCGGCATTTTTTATTATTGCTGCAAGCTATTTTAATGATTATAAATTGCATAGATCCAAGTTAAATTGTAAGTTTGTTAGTATTTGTAAATTTATATTAAACAAATCAATACCCTAACCCGACAATACGATTATGGATGACAGAGAGACAAAAATCATAGAAGATTATGTAACCAAGATGCTCGAAGTTCAAAAAGTACAATTTGAAAAACCGCTGAGTCTAATTGAACTAAAGGAAATTGCCTATTCGATAGGGATGACCGAAAGTGAGTGGAATGCTTCTCAGCAGATGATGGCACAGCATCTGAAAACCGGTCAGGGGCATTTACAAAACAGAAATTGGCAGGATGCGCTGACCGAACTTAAATCGGCTGTAGCAATCAATCCATACCATGAGGAGGGCCTCTACGGATTGGCAGTTGCCAACCATGAGCTGTATAAACAAAGCGGAAATATTAAGTACAGAGATGATGCTAAATCAGCTGCAGAACGCACACTGAAAAATGAAATGAGTCATCTTGATTCTGCCTCAATAGCGCTTTTGCAGGAAATTCGTAATACAGAAGAAGGTCACAAAAAGAAAAAACAGGGTTTTTTGATGATGATTGGCGTAGGCAGTGCCATTTTTATCGGCATTATTATGATCGTGTTGTTCTCATCCTCTGCTTCTGTAAGTAACCGAGCCCGCGGTCTGGAGCAGCAGATGGTAAAGGTGGAACAGAATTGGGCACAGGTAGAAAATGTTTATCAGCGCAGAGAATCTTTGATACCGCAGATTATAAACATTGCCAAAGCTGCCTCAAAATACGATCAGAAGAAATTGGATGAGCTGCAGCAGATGCGCCAAAATCTGAATCCGGCAAATCGTGATGAATATCGCCAAAAACAGATAGATATTACAAAAATACTGACGGAACTGATGTCGAATATGGAAGGCAATGCACAGACACTTCGCGACATTCAGGTACAGGTGGAAGGCTCTGAAAACCGCATCAGGGTTGAATGGAAAAAATACAATGATGTTGTAGCTGAATACAACAATGCTGTTGTGAATTATAATGATGCCATCAAATCTTTTCCTGCTTCCATGATGGGATACAAGGCAAAAGAAAAATTGAAGGTGGAGATTAAGAAGTAAAAAATACTGACGTAGATAATGGGAGTGTCCCAGTAAGTGTGTAAGACTTTTATCTTTTATCTTTTATCTTTTATCTTTTATCCTGTAGCAGTTTTTGCGAAAATAGCCATTTCAGAAAATCAGGTTCTGCGTAAGCAGGTTTCCAACTGCCATGTCCGACACCTTTATATTCTGAGTATTTTATATTGCCATTATTTTTTTTCACTGCCTCCACCATATCTCGGGAACGGGAGGGCTTGACCAATTTGTCATCTCCGCCATGAAATGCCCAAATAGGGATATGTGCTATTTTGGCTGCGGTTTTTACATCTCCGCCGCCGCAGACCGGTGCTGCAGCTGCAAATTTATCGGGAAAACGGGCAATCAGATCCCAGGTACCGAAGCCACCCATAGAAAGACCGCTGATGTACTCCCTTTTTTTGTCGAAGGGGTACTCGTTTTCAAGATCGTCCAATAAGGAGATGAGCAGATTCATGTATTTGGAGGGCTCCGTCGGCTGCGTGTGCGAAAGCAGCGTCCAGTCGGTTTCGACCCATCTGTATCCCGAATCACACTGAGGAACAATTATAAAAGCAGGAAACATTACCCGATTGCTGTCGGCAAGCAGCAATGAGTCG
Organism: Saprospira sp.; assembly: GCA_044349855.1. Taxonomy (GTDB): domain Bacteria; phylum Bacteroidota; class Bacteroidia; order Chitinophagales; family Saprospiraceae; genus Saprospira. The sequence continues at coordinate 8,255 of JBIKQC010000108.1, read as the reverse complement.
ATATGTGTTGCTGTATTTTTATTGTCATGACCCCTCGAGCCTGCGCCATGAAGAAAAAGGAGCATGGGATAGCTTTTAGTACTGTCATAATCCAAAGGTTTCAGGAGCAGATAGGGCATCGTTTGGCCATCTTTTTCATAAATGAATTCTTCAAAACCCTGTGCTTCACTGTCTACAACCCTCAGCATACCCATGGTGCAGAGCAGCGTACAAATAATTGCTTTGGAAATAATCATATATTTATTTTAGGCTGTTATGGTGATTAAAAGCCATAATAAACGCCTATTCTGTAGGTAAGCGGATAAAAAATTGAGCCATGTCTAAGCCAATAAAGGTCGAAAAGGATTTCGTAAGTCATACCAAAACCTTTTTCGAAATTGGTCGTATAGCCCATGCCCACATTTTCTCTGGGTTGATATGCACGTAAATTATTGTTATTTTGTTTTGCATCGACTATAAGGTATTCGTATTCTCCATGAAGGTAAACTCCGGATAAGGATGGGATCTTTGCAAAGGGTCTGATTCTTGCCATGATTTTTGGCCCATAAATATTCATGGAAGACTGACTAGGGAAATCATTAAAATAGATATAACTCATTCCGATTGCAGGTGCAAAAAAGTTTCCAATCCTGTATCCGAAATAGGGAAGCAGGTCAAAACGGAATTGCTGCCCCCAAAAGTTGAGACTAATTCCGGAACCTACGAAAAAATTATCCAATTTCAGCGGTTTTATCTCCCGCATTCGGCGGTCAGGCTTCAACCTGTTTTCCAAAATAACTGAATCCTGAATTTCATCGTCGTATTGCGAATAACCCTGAAAAGATAGCCCTGTGAACAGGCAACAGCAAAGTATTGATTGAATGATAGTTCTCATGAGTACAAATTTGCAAAAATTGCCGCAATAAACAAGCCAAAGTCTAAGAAAAAAAGTGAATGCAGTTAGCAAACTAAGAAAGTGTTACTGACAAAAAATAAAAATAGGTACCCGAAAACTAATTCAGATACCTGAGTTTCTAATATTTGTTTGATAATTTATGAAAATCAATCAATTTTTTACGTGCAAAGAAGGGTTGGCTTCGATATGTTTTTTTAAATTAAGCAGCGTGTAAAATGGGGAGTCAATTATTGCTGAATTTGCTAACCATGCAGGTATAGATCCCCCTGCTTCTGCAACAGCTACCTGAGATACCTGAACGTTTAGGCTGGAAGTTTCTTTGAAATGCCAGTAGCCTTCCATTTTTTTGATGCGGACAATTCCGCTTTTTTCAGCTATTACGCCGCTTACATTGGTAAAATAGACATACATTTCAGAATCGGAGACTTTTTTATAGGTATATTTTGTAACATTATCTCTGTCTGAAACGGGCCAAGGAGCAGCCACACGCGAGTAACAGTAAATCTCATTGTCGGAGACTTTTTTGACATCTTTTGTATCGAAAGTGTTATACATCCAACGGCAACGGCCTACATCATTTCTGAGCGTTTTTTCAACTGTTTTCAGATTGGTTTTAACGTTTACCACGCCTTTAAACTGTTTAAGATCCCAACCTTTAATGAGTCTGGTATATACTTTTACGCCGGAATTGTCCTTTTCAAGAGCCCAATCCTGTGCATTTATTTTTCCAATAAAAAACAGGGAAAAGCAGACCAATAAAATCCCAATTTTATTATTAATATCAGACAGGATCATAGTTTTAGGTATTAAGAAGTTAGTTGTGTTTTTAAGATGCATTCTTTTGATGCTAAAAGTAACATGTTGCCCCTAGTTTAATCTTCTGTTATTTTTGATATCATTTCATGATTTTAACAAATAATTTTGTTAAAATTGCACAAATAAGGACATTAGAAAAAAATCTAATATTGTTAAATGTTATAATATCAAATGCTTAAGTCTATAATGCAATGCATTGGAAAAGTGTTTAGCTAAAAGTGCGGCAAATCAGTTAGAATCGCAACCCCATCGATTGTTTAAATTCCTGATGAAATAATTGGGATTAAATGAGTTGTCACATTGATTATTAATGTGAATCAAGGGTTGGATTTTATAAAACTAATATATTCAAAAAAACTTGTTAACCAATAAAAGGTCAGCCCTAATGGGCTTATTTTTATCTTATTCAGTTATGACTAAGAACATTTGACTCCTAAGGAGCCATTTCTCGCTCCAGAGGAGCGACCTGTTCTTAGTATTATGATGTAAACAAAAATTTTAAGCCCCGTAGGGGTGACCTGTTAAAAACTGCGCATTGTTTGTATAAATACCATATTGCCAAATTATTATGGCAAATATTTCTAAGCCGTTGATGTAAAAAAAGACCTTTTTCAACCCTTGATTCGCATTATTAACTAATTTGACAAAAAGAAAAGGAAATTTATCTCAATGATTTGTTTTAACATGTAGGTATTTTTTAAGGCCATTTTACTGTATTTTTACCTACTTATATTTTTTTTAATAAAGTAAGCATTTAAGGAAATAATTTAGTAAAAATATTGAATTTTCAGGATTTTCTAAATTTGTTATATTGATTTTAACTTATTTTAAGAATTTTATTTTTATTTACAGATAAATAATCATAGTTTTGGTATCAAACCTTAAATAATTGTTTAAATGAATATTGATCAAGCTTACCGACATCTCCCAGTAGGAATTATACTTGTAAAAGGTTCGAACCTGGAAATTGTGGATGCCAATCAGAAATTTTATGAAAAAGTAGGGCTCCTTGAAGGATCACTTACTGGAACTCTTTTGCCTGAGCTTTTTCAAGATTTCATAGTTCCTGAGATAAACACTAACGCCGTTTTCACCTTAGTATCCGGTGAAAGATTTATGTTGATAATTACTGAAGTTCCAAAAGAAGATTACAAGTTAGTTGTCGTTCAGGCACAGAGTTTCGAATCTTTGTTAAAAGCTGAAATTGAAGACAAAGAGTCTAGGCTGCAGGCAATTATAAATACTGCAGCTGATGGTATAATCACTATGAACCGCATGGGAATTGTAGAAACTATAAACTTTGCGGCTGCAAAACTTTTTGGCTACAATGTCGATGAAGTAATTGGGCAAAATATTAAAATGCTCATGCCGGAGCCCTATCACAGCAATCACGATGAATATTTGGAAAATTATAAGGAAACAGGGGATCAGAAAATTATTGGGATAGGCCGCGAAGTTATCGCTAAAAAAAAAGACGGAACAAGATTTCCTATACACTTGAGTATTAGTGAGAGTATATTGCATGACCATATAATTTATACCGGCATTCTTCACGATATGACTGCCCAAAAAAATGCAGAAGAAAAGGTACGTCGCTATGCAATGGAATTGGAGCGTAGTAACAGTGAATTACAAGACTTTGCCTATGTTTCTTCACATGACCTTCAGGAGCCGCTTCGTAAAATTAGAGCATTTGGGGACAGGTTAAAACGTGAATCAGCCCGTCTAAGTGAGAGGGGCGCCAATTATTTGGAGCGCATGGTCTATGCAGCCGATAGAATGCAGAATCTTATTGATGATCTGCTCTCTTTTTCGAGAATTTCAAATCAATCAAAATCGTTTCAATTAGTTGATTTAAATTCTGTTTTAAAAGATATAATGGTAGACTTGGAATATTTGGTAGAAAGTAGTAAAGCTACAGTTGAAATAGGAAATTTACCGATAATTGAGGCAGAACATTTTCAGATGAGACAGCTGTTTCAGAACCTAATCTCTAATGCTATAAAATTTCGCAAGGATACAATATCTCCAATAATCAAGATACATGCCGTTGTTGAGCCCCGAAAATCGAAAAGTGATACTACTGTTAGCGGTGAAAATTTGGTAACAATATATATAGAAGACAATGGAATTGGATTTGAAGAGCAATATAAAGACAAAATCTTTCAAATCTTTCAGCGCCTGGAAGGTAGAAAATATGAAGGTTCCGGTATCGGTCTCGCTATTTGTAAACGAATTACTGCCCTTCATGGTGGGGATATAGGTGTAGAAACCAGTTTAAATATAGGTACTACTTTTATAGTGTCTTTGCCGATAAATCAGCCTAAAATGAAATCAGATTTATAAATTTTAATATTTTTAAACGTCAATATTTTAGTCAAATATTGTTTTGAATTAACTAAAGCGTAATAATTTTATGGAAATTAAGAATTCCAAATCAATCCCTATTCTTATTGCTGATGATGACGAGGAGGATCTCATGCTTCTACAGGATGCGATGGAAGAAAGCCGTTTAATAAATCCCTTACATTTTGTTGTAAATGGTGAGGAAGTTATGGATTTCCTCCTAAATCGAGGTAGATTTTCAGACAAAGATCTTTATCCTAAACCCGGTCTTATATTGTTGGATTTGAATATGCCCAAAAAAGACGGAAGAGAAGTTCTCAAGGAAATTAAAAAGAACCCACAACTGAAAAGTATTCCAATTGTAATACTTACAACATCTAAAGCTGAAGAAGATATTTTAAGAACCTATGATTTGGGTGTAAATTCTTATATCACCAAACCTGTCTCTTTTAACAGTATGGTAGAAGTTGTCAAAAGTTTTAGCAAATATTGGTTTGAAATTGTTTCAATTCCCTATTCTATAGTTGTTAAATGAGAAATTAGATAATTCAGCACCCACTCTAATATGAAAGAAAAAATAAAAATATTACTAATAGAGGATGATGAAGACGACTATATCCTTACTAAGGATACGTTTAGCGATATACCCGGTAAATCTTATGAGTTGGATTGGGTTTCCAATTACCAGGATGGATTGGAAGCTATCCTAAAAAGTGATTATGATCTTTATCTGCTTGACTATAGGTTGGGAAAAGAAACCGGCTTACAAATAATAAAGCAGATGAGTTTTAGGGAAAATATGGCTCCGCTTATTTTGCTCACAGGACAAGGTGATCGTGAGTTAGCTTTTGAAGCTATGGAAGCAGGAGCAGCCGACTTTCTTATAAAAACAGACCTGAAACCTGATTTACTTGACCGCTCTATTCGATATGCAATTCAACGTCATGATACCATTATTAAGTTAAGAAAAAAAGAAGAAGAACTTCAGCAGTTAAATGCAAACTTAGAACAAATAGTTCTTGACAGAACTAATGAATTGAACATCGCCCATGAAGGTTTGAAAAAATCATTGGAGATTGAGCGCAAAATGGGTGAACTTAAGTCTAGGTTTGTTTCTATGGCATCTCATGAATTCAAAACGCCGCTTACTTCTATTCTTTCATCCGCTTCATTATTGGAAAGATATACAGAATCTTCTGAACAGGAAAAAAGATTTAAACATGTTGTACGAATAAAGTCTTCCGTTCAAAATCTTACAAATATTCTTAACGATTTTCTTTCTTTGGAAAAAATTGAATCGGGTTCAGTCAACAGTGCACCTGAGCAATTTACGATAAATGAATTTATTTTCACACTCCTTGATGAATTAACACCTTTACTAACTAATAATCAAATTGTTAAATTTTATCACAAAGGAGAAATAACTATAAAATTAGATAAACATTTACTTAAGAATATTCTTATCAACCTCCTGTCGAATGCCATAAAGTATTCACCGCTCGGAAAAGATGTTTCTTTAAAAACTATTTGTACTAAAGAAAATTTAAAAATTGAGATTACAGATCAAGGAATTGGAATCCCGGATGAAGATAAACAACATATGTTTGAAAGATTTTTCAGGGCAGCCAATGCCTCAAACATACAGGGAACCGGTCTTGGACTAACTATTGTAAAACGTTATGTCGAGATGATGGGAGGAGAAATAGGTTTTACAAGTACACTAAATGTGGGAACTACCTTTAAAGTAGTTCTGCCTATTCTAGTTTCATAATTCTTATTTATTTGTTTATCAATTTTAAAATAATTCATAAATCTCAATTATAATTTCTTTTTGTTTTTATTCAATAATTATAAATTTGAGGTTAAATCTCTTCCAATGAAGGGCTTTTTTACTGAATTATGGAAAAGTGGATGATTTAATCTACTGACATCATGTTTGTAATGGTATTCTTAACTAAGCAAAACTTTTCCCCAAACCATTATGAATTATCCTGTAAATTTTTTGGCTATAATTTTATCAGCACTTATTCCATTGTTAATCAGATTTATTTGGTTTAATCCCAAAGTATTTGGGAAAGCTTGGATGAGAGCCTCTGATTTAACTGACGAGAAAGCCAATAGCGCCAATATGATGCTGATCATAGGTTTTTCCCTTTTCTTTAATTTTCTTATAGCCTTTGTTCTCGCCACAATTGTTGTTCATCAAACAGGTGTTCTTGCCCTTTTTGCAGGTGAGCCTGATTTGGACAATCCCAATTCTCCGGCTGCTCAAGAGCTCGCAAATTTGATGAAAGTTCATGGCGATAAGTTCAGGTCATTTGGGCATGGGGCCTTACATGGCACAATTACAGGCCTGTTTTTTGTAATGCCCATAATTTCCACAAATGCACTTTGTGAGCGTCGTGGATTCAATTACATTGCCATCTATAGTGGTTATTGGATTGTTTCGCTTGCCCTAATGGGCGGACTAATTTGCGCCTGGCATTAAATTTTCATTGTTTAAAGTCAAATAATGACAGATATTTCAAATTTGGAATGGTTTGACTATTCCGGTGCCCCTCCGTTGCTTTTGCCGCTTTCTTTGGCATTGGAGTGGAAAGGTTTTTATATCCCTTTACCTCCCGGCGATGAAGACGATCCTGATATTGACCTCATAATTGGAGAGGACCAATTCCTGATAAATGATGATTTCGATACCGAAATTCCGGTAAGTGATTATGATAAACTCTGTAAAATGGGTCTTGATGAAGATGTGCATGCTGTTCTTCTTGAATTTAAAGGAGGTACAGCTTTTGCAATTTCTTCAACCTATGACAACATTGCCTATTGGCCCCAAAAAATGATGTTCCTGAGTGGAGCCGATGATTTTATTGAAGAAAGTTCAATTGAAGGTTTAATTTGGGAATACTTGTTTGAATGGGATCTCAAAGATAAAAAAGTGCTGCTCATGAATTCTTGTGATCATGGCGCTGCACCCGAAGAATATAAAGACAGTCATCAAATTCTTTCCATAAAACCCGGAAAATATGCTGTCGAATTTGCACTTTATTCTGACGCTGAAAGACAAATAAATCTGTACAGACTGCTTTTGATGTGAAGATGTGATGCGCGTGTATCGTTTTAGGTATAGACAAGTTTTGATGGTTTTTCCCCAGATTAATAATGTGACCCAAAATTTTTCCGATATCGCCAAAAATTGAAGGCCGCGCCACTGCTACTGATGAGCTGCAAACGCTGCTGACACAGCTGAGGGGTACGACTTATGATTTCAGGTAGTTTTTTTGGAATATTTAAAAGAATTCAGCCTTTTGTATATTTTTTTTTGCCCAAGGTTTCAACCTTGGGAAATGAAAATCGGAATATTGACAACCATTTTAATGGTTTATGATTTGGAAAATGGTTAAAACCATTACCATTCCTTTATTTTATAGTCCCGGGGTTGAAACCCCGGGCTATAAAATTTTATAATAACCACCGGCCGCAAACGCTGCTGACAGAGCTGAGGGGTACGACTTATGATTTCAGGTAGTGTTATTTAAATGACAAAATCTAGGAGTATAGATCTGTTACAAACGACAAAAAAGGCAAATTACAGCGCGCTGCAATTTGCCTTTTGTTATCTTAGTCCGGGCAGTTAATCTGTGTGCATCTTTTACAGGTGTTCGTTTATGACCGTAAGCAACTGATGCGCGGACTGCATTCCGGAAACTCTCCACAATACCTTTCCGTTTTTGAATAGGATCATCGTAGGTATGCTTTGAATATTGTATTGAGCAGAAACCTGTTCGTTTTTGTCAACGTCGATTTTGACAATGCGGGCAGAATCGCCTACTTTTTGAGCCACATCTTTTAAAATAGGCGCCATTGCAACACAGGGTCCGCACCAGGTTGCCCAAAAATCTACAAGAACCGGTTTGTCGCTGTTGATGATATCTTTGAATGATGTTTTCATAACTGTAATTTTTTTTATTGTTGTTTATTTATTTATCAGCAGCAGCTGTTTTTCTGCTACGCACAAAAAAGATAATCAGTGCTCTAAAAAGCAGTAGGAATGGTGTTCCGTGCATGAACAGATCAAACCAGTTGATTGCCTGCATACCTACCGCGCCACCCATTACCCAACGGAGGTCAGCAATAATATGCGGTTCTGGAGTGAAAGGTGCCAAACCCAAGGTCAGAGAGGCGATGAGCCAAAGCT
>JBIKQC010000107.1:0-10594 GCA_044349855.1 Saprospira sp. | reverse complement strand
TTTTGCCGACCCAAATGCACCGCAATGCCTTCGAAGAGGTATTGACTTTCGCAAAGCCGGGTGATAGCATTATTGCACGAATCCGATATTTAGACGCTCATAAAGAGTTGGCAAATTATAAGTCACTTTTTTCCGGAAAAAATGAAAGAGTGGTCTGGACCTATAAAATATTAAACGTCTACACCAAAAAACAGAAATCTGAAGAGAAAGACAGAAAATACGCCCAAATGAATGGTTTCGCTTCATTGGAAGAATTTAAAAGCGAGCAGCAAAGAATATTAAAAGAAGATTCCACACTGCGTAGCAATCTTTTTTCTGACATTAAAAAATATAAAAGCGGAGAACTGAAAACCGAAAAAACTGCAGATGGCTTAGAGATTTATTACAAACAAAAAGGCAAGGGCTCTAAACCCGAGGCCGGAAATTCGGTCTATTTCTATTTTATTGCTGCTATTACCAAGGAAGAAACAATTTTTGACGATGTTTTTAAACTAGGCGCCAGAATGATGTTAACAATTGGGAAATCCGATAATTTACCTAAAATGTTTCATCAGGCAGTGTCCCATTTGCAAAAGGGAGATAAAGCAGTTATATTTGTATCGGCAAATTTGGCTTATGGTGCCAAAGGGAGTTTACCGGTGGTGCCGCCCAACTCAGACCTGGCACTGTACATAGAAACTGTTGATATTAAATAGGATCTCATTAAATTATATTTTTCTATACAATATGAAAAAGGCCCTCGGCTTTCTCCTTTTAATTGGCTTTTTAGCCTCCTGTACAGGTAAATTCCAAAGAAAAAGCAGCATTGCTTTAATGGAAAAACAACTGGCAGTTTCTACAAATCCCAAAGACAGTTTATTGGAACCGCTGCTGATTGCCTATACCAGTTATATCAGAAAATATCCTGACGATGATTTGACACCGGTTTATCTGTATAAGGTAGGGAGCATATACGTGCGGATGCAAAATTGGAAAGAGGCAACCAAACACTTTGAATTTATTATTGACCGTTACAAGGATTCTCCGGTTTATTCCGAAGCAATCATACTCGCAGCGGCAGCTTATGAAACCGTCAGGGGAAACAATGAAGAAAGAGCTGCCGCTTTGTATAAACTATATCTTGAAAAATTTCCAAAAGGAAAATCTAAAGAACGCGCTGAATTTTATTTTAAGCCGGAGGATGTAAAAATGCGTGCCCGAATTGCAGCGTATCAGGATGAGCTTTTTAAGGATAATTCAAACAAGGGTTTAAGTCGTCAGACCGCACACATGCTTGAACGGCAGTATTTAAACTATATTAAAAGATTTCCGAAAAGTGAATTTACACCAAATTACTGTTTCGAGGGTGGGAAATTGGCAAGTACTTTGGGAGAAACTCCTGATGCGGTTGAATTTTGGCTAAGCATCATAGATAATTATCCGGACTACCGACTGTATCCCGAAACCATGCTTTTATTGGCCGTTGAGTATGAAAACAAAATGCCTATTTATATTCAAAACCCGCCTAAAAAAGAAAAACGAACGGCCAAATTGCAATTGAAAGTAGAGCGTTTCGACCTGATGAAAACCGATTGGTTAAAAGAAGCAGAGAAAATGTACAATGCCTTTTTGGCCAAGTATCCAAATCACGCCCTTTCAGAACAGGCAAGGGCTTCACTAAAATATTTGGGAAAATCTCCGAATGAAGTGGTATCAGGCTTTAAGAATGAACTTGATAAATTGAGGGGTCTTGATAAAAAAATGTCCAATAACTAAAAATGAACAAGAAAATAATAATTGCCGCATCTGTACTTGCCATTTTGGTCATAGTATTGCTCGTGGTCAGATACAGCAGCAGCAGCTACAAAGATACCTTTGCAAATGTAGAATTTACACAGTTTGCTGTTGAAAATCCACAAAAGGTACTAAAGAGAATCTTTTTGGCCGACAAAGATAACAATATAGCGCTGCTTGAAAAACAGTCGGACGGAACCTGGCTTTATACCAATAAGGTAAGCGGAAAAAAATATCGAATGAATCCGAATGCACTCAGCAATTTAATGGAAACACTCGAAAAAGTACGCGTTAGAAATAGAGTGCCGAATCCTTCCATTAAGACTGTTCTGCGTGGAATTGGAACCATTGGGGTTAAAGTCGAGCTCTATGATATTAATAACAAAAAAATCCGTACCTATTATATAGGTGGACCTGCCGATGGCGGACAGGGAACTTTTGCGGTAGTTGAGGGTTCGGAAATACCTTACGTATTAAATATTCCAAATTTTTCGGGTACTGTTGATACCCGTTTCAATCCTAAAGAAAGGGCTTTGAGAGATCGTGCGATTGTACGGCATAACGCTAAGGATCTTGAAATGATGCAGGTCGAATATTATGCTCCTGCACAAAGACCTTATTCTTTCAAAATAGAAATGGGCAAAACGCCAAAGGTTGAACCAATGTACAACAGCAATAAACTTCCTGCTGAAAAATTGAGAAAAGATTTTATTGATATTTATCTCAGCGATTTCAATGTAATTGCCGCAGAAATGATCATTTATGATAAAAATGTGCGCGATACAATCATAAAAATGCCTCCTTTTGCCAAGGTAAGTTATAAATACAAATCGAAACCGGAAGAACACAGTTTTACACTTTATCCTGTTATCAATCCCAACTATGATCGTGGTGACGGAAGACCGGGACTCAGACAGAAACTGCTGAGATACTATGTAGATGTGGATGAGGATAATTTTTACCTGACTCAGGATTTGGTGATCCAAAAACTGCTCAGACCTTATGAGTATTTTTTTGATAGTCAAGAAAATAAATAGAATATGAATAAAATTAAAATAGAATGTCCTAAATGCCGATGGGAACCCAAAGCCGATTCGCTTTGGTCTTGTATCTGTGGACATGCCTGGAACACATTCGATACTGCAGGACGTTGTCCCGCCTGTCATAAGCAATGGCATGACACTGCTTGTCTTTCTTGCAGCAAATGGTCAAAACATCTTGATTGGTACAAAAATTTGGATGATATTTTCAAAAAAGAAATTGAATCCATATCCGAACCGATATCAATTCTCAGAAGAGAATAAGGTTTAGATACTTGTAAAAAAAACAACTCATTAAAATAAAATATAATGCGCAATATTCTTTTATTGTTTTTGGGAAGCTGCCTGTTTTATGCATGTAATGAAATAGGGCTTGTGGGCGACAAAAAACAGTCTATAACACAGGACAGCAGCAAAAGCAAACACCCTAAGGGTGAACTTTTCAAGGATGACACTATTAGCACGGATGCTCAACGGGAGAAGATATTCAAACCGATATTGAGTTCTGAAACCAGAAAGAACGGCAATTTACTTTTGAAAAAATTTAAAGACTTTTATCCCATAAAATTGGAAAAAGGGCTTGAACTGAAAAAATGCTATTCCGTAAAAATGTATGGCTGTAAAGATTCCGTTTGGGTTATGGAAGCTATTCACCCGAATGATAGCAGCTGTCTGCCGCATGGCTTGAAGCAACAGCTGTTTTTTGACGCCAAAGGCCATTTGATTCATACTGACAAAGCTTCGAATATCGGCTGGACAGTTATAAAAGAAAATCAGGGACCTTTGCTCATAACTTTGAATACAGACTGTAATGGCAAGGGCTATCACCATGTCTACAAATTTGAAAATGGTGAACTGATTGATATTTTTAATGTCCTTTTGGAAAATACCCCTGCTACTTTCGATTCCAATCAGGAGGGCGACGATGTTAATTTTCAGCCAAATGAATTGGAGTTAAAAATAGAAGATAGAAATAAAGACAAAAGAAATGACTTAGTTTTTAAAGGTACAAGACAAACATACAAGGATAAAAAATTCCTGAATGCCTCTCCTATTGAATATGTATTTCTTTATCAGCCCGGTGAAGATTGGTTTGTACTTAAATCCTCCTCGAAATGAGTTTAATTATTTCTTACTACGATGGCAGTAATAATTGTTATGAAATACATGAGGACAAAGTCTGCTACCTGCCAATGATTCCAAAAATGAGCTCAAGCGGAATGTATTCCGGTGGAAAGCCTTGGGAAAAAACAATCAGTGTTTCTGAATTGGAGGAATTAAAAATGCTCGTTGCTGCGGCTTTTGCCTGCAAGGACGAGCATATTTCTGATAGAGTAAAGGGCTCCGGTCTAATTCAACAGGGACAGCTCAACTGTATTTTGACTATGAATTCTTTGGAAAAAGCAAAGTTAGAAACGGCGTTGAAGGGATTGGGTTAATGTGCATGATTAAATTTTACCGCAAATATATTGTACTTGATCTATATTTTAAGGAAAACGCAAAGGCCGCAAAGTAATCCCTTTGGGATTTTGCTAAACAGTAAAATGGACTCACCCCAAACCCCTCTCTTTGGCTGCGCTGAAAAGAGGGGCTTTTTGACTCCTTCGGAGTCTTCGGCTTTGCCGAAAAAAGCCCCTTCTTTTTCAAGAAAAGGGGTTGGGGATGAGTTAGATTTTGAGTTTACGAAACCTTTGGAGAACAGAAATTGTTCAGCCCCATCGGGGCGACATTTTTGTAGCCGCAGGCAAAAAAATGAATAGAGCTCCGTAGGAGCGGTATATAAAATAAATTTGTACAATAATTTGTTCAAACAAAATGTCACCCCTACGGGGTTCTTTTCTTTCGCAGCTGACGCTGCTACAAAAATATCGCTCCTCTGGAGCTTTTCTTGAACCTAGTAATTAGTTTAGACTCCGAAGGAGTCTTTGGCAAAGCCCAAAAAAAAGCCCTTCTTTTTTTAAGAGAAGGGGTTAGGGGTGAGTTAAGTTTTCGCTTAATCCTGCAATTCCTTCTGACTGCTGATCAGTTCCATAATAGAAAGTGTTCTGATCATCTCCGTCTCATCATTGTTCAGATCAACTCCTGTAATTTCAATCGCTTCAATTTTACCGATATTTTCAGGCAGAGCAATTTTTGCTACTTCCTTACTATTAAGCAGAACAGTATTGGTGCCGGTCATCGAATTGCGCTTAACCTGTGCAATTTCATTATTGCGTATATCGTACATGATGCCATTCGATCTAAGTAGTCCGATTTTTGTACCGTCTATAGTCACTTCTGTGCCCTTTGTATTGGTACGGAACACATATTCATGGTCATTGGAAATAACATAAATCAAATTATTTTTGGATGGTCCGATATAACTGCGGAATGCATAGGCAAATATTGGACTGTTGTCGGTAGACATAAAAACACCTTTACCGTTTCGCTGATTGCTTTTTTCAACAATCTGATCAATATCTGCAGCAGAAATACCTTTGTCGAAACTCACAAATCCGCCTTTGTACTGAGCTACGGAAGCCTTTAGTACTTTCAGATCTTCTACAATTTCCATATCATCCGGTTGGACATTGCGGAGAAATTTGATCATAAAAAATGCTCCGGCTGCCAGTAAAAGGACAGCTATTAAAATAAAAGCTATATACATAATTTGAATAAGATATTGTTTGTAAAGTATAATATGTGTCTGCTGTGTATTTACAGATTTTCAAATTTAGGGTTTTCTTTTAAAGATGCTGTTAAAACCGTAATTTATTTTGCTTTTCAGGTATACAGGGCCATCTCATATCAGAAAGATTAAATTTTTGTACCCTATAATCAAAATGCCACCACTCATTCAGTACTGTAGTGAAATTATGATCAGTCATAATAGAAAGCAGTAATTTTCGATTTTTCAGGGCAGTTTCATTTAACCCTGAATAACTCCAATAAGATTCTTTTCCAAAATGGTCAAATTCAGCCCCCATATCCAAAACAGTATCTGCTTTCAAATCGTATAGCGTCAAATCCAATGCCACACCACGACTATGCCTTGAACCGAGTGAAGGAGGATGAACATAACGTGCATCGGGCATTTTATCCCAAAGCTTCCATTGTGCTGATGTTGGTCTGAAACAGTCGAAAAAGAGAAAGGTCAGTCCCATACTATCCAACTTTTTTTGAGCCTTCAATACTGATTTTGCTACAGCCAGTCTTGTGAAACAGCCGGGACATTCGTAGACTTTCAACTTCATAAAATTATTGGTATCAGCATAGCGGATATCGAATTTAGCCTTTGGCAACAAATCTTTCAGGTCGACCCAACTGCTGTCAGATAAAGCGAGTATGGAGTCTATATTTATGGGCTTTTTTAATTCTTTTGTATTTTTATACATAACTAAATTGCCGACAGAGTCTTCTGTCGGCAATTTAGCTGTTTTGTCAAACTTTCTGTTATTGCTGCAGGAAAGCAGTCCTAGTATAGACAGTAGAAAAATTATATAGTACATTTGAAAGACGGAGTTAGGAGCCAGTAAACAGGGGCCAGATAAAAGGTGAAAAAACTACATAATTCACAAACCTGTCAATAAAAAGGCGGCTTTAGCCTAGTGTATTAAAAAATGTAAGAAATAATCTCATATCTCAAATCTAGCATCTCATATCACTTTAATACTCTTTAACACCGCGTTCCATATCTCTTCGTACATCGTTTGCTTTGAGTGTTTCGCGTTTGTCGTAAGATTTTTTACCTCTTGCAAGAGCAATTTCTACTTTAGCATAACCTCTATCATTGATATAGACACGGTAAGGAATAATTGTAAAACCACGTTCTTTCACTTTTGTATGAAGTTTTTTCAATTCATTTCCTTTGATGAGTAATTTTCTGCGACGACGCGGTTCGTGATTATTATAGGTTCCATTGGCATACTCAGAAATATGCAATTTATCCAGATAAAGTTCTCCGTTGAAAATAATACAGTAAGAATCGCTGAGGTTGATATGTCCCATACGAATAGATTTGATTTCAGTACCCTGCAGCATAATTCCGGCTTCGATTGTATATAGAAATTCGTATTCGTGACGTGCACGTTTATTAACGATTTCAACTTTTTTGAGCAGTTCCATATTAGGATGATATAAGGTAAAAATAGAAAATGGGCTAACAGATATAATTATTTCGATATCGGAATTCAATAGTCCAAACCTAAAAATGAATTTTGAAGTTCCACTTCTGCCCTATTTTTCAGGTTTTATATATAAATTATTGCAAACCTTTTGTGTAATAATCTGATCGACACCATTTATCTTAAGGTGAATGGATTGGTCATAATCGTTCTTTTCCAAAAGTAAGACTTCAGCGCCAAGCAACAGTTTTAATTTCTCCAAGTAACGCAGAAATGAAGTACTGTGATCTTTTACTCCAACTACAACACCTATACTGCCTATTTGCATTTCAGAAATCAGCATCTGATGATTGTAGGTAATATTACCTTCTTTGTCAGGTATTGGATCTCCATGCGGGTCAAATTTTGGAAAACCCAAAAAAGAATCCAATCTGTCTACCAATTCTTCAGACTGAATATGTTCCATCTGTTCAGCAATCGGATGAATTTCATCCCAGCTAAAATCCAATTTCTCTACCAAAAATGTCTCCCAAAGTCGATGTTTTCTTACCAGTGAGGTAGCAACTTTGAGTCCGGAGCTGCTCAATCTTACCCCTCTGTATTTTATATAATGCAATAATTCTTTTTCAGAAAGCCGTTTCAGCATATCGGTTACTGATGCAGCCGATGTTTCCATCTGTGCCGATATGGCATTGGTAGATACAGCTTCTTCAGGCGATTCACTCAGTTTGAAGATTGCCTTCAAATAGTTTTCTTCAGTACTGCTAAGAATCTGCATGCTATGATTTTTAAAAAGTAATAATTGCTAACACAAATTATTTGTTCAACTTTCCGAATCTCCATTTTATAATTTGAGCATTCCAAGGCTCTTTTAATTCAGATGAGCGGTCTAAAACAAATTGGCCTGAATAATTTACAAAAACAAACTCAACCGGGTATCTGCCGGCATCATGGCTATAGTACCAAACTAATCTGTCGGGAAATTTTCTAACAATATCCGGTGCTCCAAAAATGGTATAAATCATTCCCTGATCAGTTTTCCATCCTTCTTTTGCATAAGAAAAAAGCCGGTTACATTCTTTCATCCTGTTATAATAAAGACTGATCAGTCTTTTGGCCTCCACCTCATTTTTATTCCTTGCCAACCAATATTCATCCAAGGCCTTTTTGGGACTTGCTGCATCAGTCATCCTGTTATATTCATCCTTGGTCGTAATATATCTTGTTGCAAGAATAAGATCTTCAACTCTGTTCATTACTGGATAGTCCTCACCGAAATAGTTTACAAAAATACCGTTGTTATCTTCGCTGTTTAGCTGAATATAATAAAGTCCTTCTTCTGACAATTTCAATTCCCTGCCTCGGTTTAAGGTGAAAAGTCCGTCATGACTAAGTTTACCTGCATTGATAAAACCACTGTTCTGACTGGATGGCGGCGGCGCAGGGGTTATTTCATCTTTGTAGTATTTAACAAAGAATTTTAAAACAGAATCTGAATTATGGTTGATTTTAAATGACTGATCCGATTTTAAATAATTTTCCAAAAGGGGCATTCCATCAATATCGGTAAGATAAATTTGTGTTGTAGGATCAGAGCTTTTAACATAGTTAATATCCGAAAATAAGACCTTATTATTGCTGTTTACAATTCTAATGTCTACTGCAAATTCCCTTAAGCTGATGTCCAATGCAATTTTATGAACCAGATGGGTAATGCTGTCCTTGAATTCGAGTTCTGACATCCAAATCATCGAAGCTTTTTTGGGATAATCGGTATAAACCCTCAAACTCAATTTATAGTTGTATGCAGGAACTGCAATAATTAGAAATGGCTGATTTTTTTCAAAAATTACCTTATGTTTTATTTCAAAATTTATTGGATAAGGATTCAGCTCCCGGCTCTGCAGCTTTTGGGCAAACATAGGTTGACCAACCAACAAAATCAGAACAGTTGTAAATAAATAGTTAATATGTTTAAATTTAATTTTCATACATTTAAACAATTTATAAATCTTCATATTCTTTATTGATACCTACCTCTTTCTCTCTTCTTTTGGTCTGTCTGGCAGCAATGCCTATACTTAATTCATACAAAATGAAGATTGGAAAAGCAACAATCATTTGTGACAAAACATCCGGAGGAGTAACAATCGCTGCAATAACAAGTATTCCGATTATCGAATGACGACGATATGTTCGCATATCTTTATCAGTAATAATGCCAAGCCTTGAAAGAAAGAAAATTATAATTGGAAGCTCAAATACCAGGCCTGATGGAATAGTAAACATAATCATGTAGTTGATAAAAGAACCTGCCTTTATCATACTTGCTTCCTCATTTACCATCGGCAACTGATAACCAACCAAAAAATTTATTGAAAAAGGAGCCAAAATAAAATAACCAAAGGCAACTCCAAGCATAAAAAGTATACTTGTATAAGCTACTGCTCCCCTTGCGGCCCTTATTTCTTTTTTGTGTAATCCCGGCTTTATAAATTTCCACAATTCCCATAAAATATATGGAAAGGCCATTATAATACCACCAACTATACACACTTTTACATGAAGGGTAAAGGCTTCTCCCATATCGAAGGTCTGAACCTGAGATTTTACAGGTGTAATGCAAACTATAGGCATTTTTAATAAGTCTGATATCCAGCACATAAGCTTATATGTGGGAAAATCAGTAGAAAGCGGATAAAAAATAATCTTTCGAAAAACAAAATCTGTGATAAAGTAAACCAATATTGCAAAAGAAGCAATTGCAATAACTGCACGGATTATATGCATTCGAAGTTCTTCCAAATGTTCGACAAAAGACATTTCACGTTCTTCGCCATCTTCGGACTTTTTCTTCGATTTCCTGTTTAATATAGAAAAAATTGCCATTTGGGCTAACTTAATTGTAGAAAGATTACCTGAATAAGATTGCAAAAATATAAAACTTTCAGAACCCCCGCAACTGGGTTTCACTATTAGGAGTAAAAAAGCTAAATTATTGTTTGCCGCTAAATCTAAGACTTGCCATATAGAAAGGAATAATTTTACTGAAATAGCTTTCTTTGTCGGCAATATATCCCATAGCTTTTAACAGTAAATCGGTAGGACGGTTCAAATGGCAGCCTTCTGCACAATGTTTCCAAATCGGATTCAGGCTATTTTGGACAAAACGGCCAAATCCGCTTTTTGCTTTGATATGTTCCAACACCAGGAGCTTTCCATCGGGTTTCAAATAACCCGAGATGGCCTCCAAGGCAGCCTTTGCATCAGGAATTGTGCAAAGTACGAGGGTGCATACAACATAATCAAACCCCTCTTCAGGTATTGCATCTGCCGGTAATACATCGCCTACACCAGCTTTGATAAGTTTTATATGTTTGTTTACTGCCATCGATTCCATTTTTTGTCGGGCAAAACCCAACATGGCCTCCGATGGTTCAAAGGCAAAAACCTTGGTTTGGTCTGGATTGTATATATCGAAGTTTATCCCTGTTCCTGCACCAACTTCCAAAATATCACCTTTCAGTTCTTTAAGCAATTCTTCTCTTTTCAGGCGCAAAAATTTGCGTTCCAAATTATTCATCACCGGATTATAAATTCTGGCAAAGAGTCTGGAATAGTTACTGTCATTTTTTGCTTTATTTGAATTGCACATATTCTAATATTTCTTACTTAAAT
>JBIKQC010000106.1:0-10658 GCA_044349855.1 Saprospira sp. | reverse complement strand
ACCTAAAAGCGCCAATTGCTGTCCAGAGTAAACTCCGGGCTGTATATTGAAAGTTACAGGTCCCACAACACCACACTGATATAGCGTAGCAATTGCTTCAGCGAATGTTGGGAAGTCGGAAGTTGGTGTACCTAAAGTATAGTTACCTGTCAAACCTTGGCAAAGATAAGTGCGAAGTGTATCATTTGAAGTTCGCTCGTCAGACTGACTGTTTGGAAGAATTGTCCAAAATTCCAAATCAGCATTCTGTCCTGTAAAGAAATTGATACTTCCTAAAGTGACATCAGTAGTTTGGTTTGGAGCTATTGGACTTCCTGTATAGGTAAAGTTGCTTTGCAGTACACCATTATATTTCCACTGTACGGTAAAAATATTAAGGGGCTGAACTGCAAAATTTTTAACTGTAATATTAATGGGCTGAAAACCTGAGGCAAGGGGAGAAACAGGTGTCAACAATGCAATTACACCTGCGTCATTATCTTTGGGTTTGTATTCATCAGCTCCGATATCAACTGTAGTTGCACCTGTGAAAGGACGTGTTTCGCCGTCAATATCTGTTGTAATGCCTACAGCATTATCACCTGCATCATTAGCAAGTGCACCATCAACGTGCAGGTCGTTTGGACCAAAGAATACAGGATCACCATAAACGTCATTCACGCCATGACCAAAAGTATTTGCTTGCCACTGACCAAAATCGTTAAAAAGTGTGGTTCCAAAAGATATGAAATTATTTGTTGGATTTGCAATTCTTTGGTAGAAAAGGTTGTTGTCCATACTTGCAAAAGCTATATTGCTGCCCGAGCGGAAAACATAACCTGTTTCATTGGAAAAAATATTGTTTTTGATATTTAAGTCATTGGGTGTAAAGATATACGCAGTAGCATTCGTGGTACTGGTACCATTCATGTGAATCGTATTATGATAAATATCAATTGAACGGGCACCTGAAAGATACAAGCCATAAGTTACCTTTGACAAAACCATATTATTGGTTAATGTATTGCGTCTTGTTACAGTACCTGCAGTACCCATGTTAAAACAATAGATACCATAATTATTTGAAGTGATATTATTTTTTGAGATCTCAAAACTCGTGAGATCACTCAAATACAAACCATATGTAGTAGCTGAAAACAGTAAAGAGATACGATTGCCAATGATATCAATAGAATCCTGATCATCAATATAAATACCATAGTCATCAACATTTGATATGGTATTATTAATAAAACGGTTACCAATATTTCTTGTGGCAGCAGCACCTTCAATGCGCATACCCATATCTCCGCCGCTTAAGGTATTTCCCTGAATTAGATTGTAGTTACCACAAATACCCTCTGAACCTGCAGTTGTGTAAGAAGATTGAAAAGCAACAGCATAAACAGAAATAACATTTGGAACATAATACATTTCAATGTTATTGTTTAACAATTGATTGTATTGGGCATTATTTGTAAATAAAGCCCCCCAACCTAAAGTTGATTTACTGTTTCTAATTGTCAAATTTTGAACTGTAACATAGCGAACTCCATCAAAAGCTAGTGTAGCATTACCGTTTGTCCCGGTACCGTCATGATCGAGGATTGTTAAGCCTTGTCCGGCTCCGTTGATAGTGATTCTATTTACATTACTAGCGCCAACAATTTGACCTACAAATTTAACTGAACCATTGTAGGTACCCGGCTGAATATTCATAGTTACAGGTCCGCTGATACCGCAAGAATAAATAGCCGACATCATATCTGCAATTGTCGGAAAATCAGAAGTAGGTGTACCTACTGTATAGACACCTGCAGCAAGAGCGCCGCAAAGTGTAATTTGAAAAGTATCATTGCTAACACGACCGTCAACATTTCCATTGGGAAGATTGGTCCAGAAACGGTAAAGTGTGGGATTAACAGGAAAGTTGAAGTTGCCAAGATTAACAGTAGATGTTGAACCGGCTACTAAAGGCCCAGTAAAAGACGCAGGGGTTTGTAAAATTCCTCCTGCACTCCACTCAACATTTGCAGAGTTTATAACATTAGCCCCATAGTTGTTTATTGTTACCTGAACAGGCTGTAAACCGGGTGATAATGGTGCAAAAGGTGTATTCAATGTTGAAATACCTACATCATTATTGACTAATAGGCCCCACTGAAATGTAGTTCCACTGGCTGGGCGAATTGTATTGCTAAAGGTACATGTGGCAGTATTTACAGTACCTGCAGCTGTAGTTGTCCAGTTGGCGACAACAGCAGTACGGTTATTAAAATCAGATACAGCATCACCGCGCAAACCAATCTGAGGAGACATATTTGTGGTGGATGTGGCTGAACAGGTGCCGTAAACAACTTGTATAATATTTCCAACTTCGTTTAAACGAATTTGAAAATTTACAACATCACCTGCTGTAGTTGGCCAACGGCCATAACCAGACCATTGAACTACCAAAATACGATTTGGAGCAGTACCAATAGTCTGATAACGAAGTGTTGAACCTGTATATCCCAACAAATCGCGTGAAAAACCAGATATTCTGTTTTGTAATGGAAGAGAAGCAGTATTTGCAGAACTGATAGGAGTATAAGTACTTGCTATATTTACTGAAGGTGTCAGTGTAGATTGACCTAAAGCTATATAACCATTTGAATTTACACCGAAACGGTCATATACCCTTCCGTTGTACGTGAAGTTAAATCCAATAGGGAAACCGACCCCTGTAGTTGCACCACCGGCAGGAAAAGCAGGATCAACAAAACTAATATCATCATTTGTTGCCGTACCCAATACCTGACCACCGGTGATCGGTGTGTAGGTTGAAGTTAATTGTGTAAAAGGATAAGCACTTACCTGTGCGTGCAGCTGAATAGTCCCTAAAATAGCCAACAGCATTAAAAATGTGTTGCAGTATCTAATTTTCATATTCCAAGGTTTTACAAAGTAAAAATAGAGAAAGTAATTAAAATGTAATTAGTTTCGCTAAAATTAAGGAATTAATAATAATTCTTAAAAGATTTCTTAATTTTTTTGGTTTTTAACATAAAACTAATGAGTTACCCTATAACTCTACAGCCAAAAAATAAATTAAAATCTGTATAATCTAAATTTCAATACTAGATAATTGCTCAGGATTTTAATCTTTTTTTTGCAATGAAACAATCTCTACTCTGCGCTCTTTTGAGGCTTCTACACTGAAAATAGAATTTTTCGGATCATTAAAAGCGTCACTGATTCCCTTAGGAGCTGTTGTTTCGCCAAAAGACAATTCTTTGACGGTTAAATTGCCTTTTTTGTAATATTCGGATAATGCACCATTTTTATGAGTCATTATCTGGTTTTTGACGGACATAACCCTTCTTTGTCCTAAGGCAATATTATAAGAACTGTAGGAACGCGGACTCGTAAATCCTTTAATTTGAATTTCCAGATTCGCTCCTTTTTTTAACAATTCCAATACATTATCAAAAAAGAGATTCATTTTTGCAAATTCTGCCTTTACTTCCAATTCGAAAAAATCATTCACCTTTTTTGCTGCAATCAATTGATTTTCCGCTTTAAATTGTCCTGAATACTCCTTTTCGTAAGTAGGTTGTAAAGATAAATAGTAATAGTACGGCAATTCATAAGGTTTTTTGGTGTAACTGACGGTCACATTTGAATCCGGCTCATCATTGTGAAAATATAAGCGGATTGGCAAATCTTTATTAATTTCCTCTAATGTTGGAATTTTATTCTCTACTACAGGAACCTCTACAACAGCAATAGTGCTGACTGTATCTTTTTTATTTACTGCCAATTCTAAAGTATCGGGAGGTAGCACTGCAAGAATTGCAGTATCGGGAGGGCTGATTTTTCGCAGATAAGCAAATTTGTAAATATCATTACAGCAGGATTCTTCGGTTATCGTCATAGAACCGCTGCGGTTACTGGCAAAAAATCCTGTTGAGTCATCTTTGTTTAATATCCAGTAAAAATCATTGGCAGCAGAGTTTACCGGTACACCAAGGTTATTGGGTTTTGACCAAGCATCATTATCCCATTCTGCAAAAAAAACATCGTAACCTCCGAGTCCCTGATGCCATTGAGATGAAAAATACAATCTTTTTGTTTTACTGTGATAAAATGGCGTCGCCTCGTTGTCTACAGAATTTATCTGTTCACCTAAATTTTTGGGTATATCGGTCACTGTGTCAGATAATAATTTTGAGACCCAAATATCCATTCCACCTAATCCTCCGGGACGGTCCGAAGCAAAATAAAGCCATTCGCTGTCATTTTCTACTGCAATTGAAGGCTGTGTATGTGTAAAACCAACCAAATTTAATGGGGCAGGCAACAGAGTCGGTTTTGACCAGCTTTTGTCTTCCTGTAAACGGCTCAAATAGATACGGCAAATTACACTGTCATTATTTTGTCCGCTGCAACGGGTAAAGTAAATTCTTTTACCATCAGGGCTCAAACATGAGTTGGCATTGTGATCTTCTTTTGTATTTAATTTTCCTATTTCTTTTCCCTTTCCTTCTTCTGATTCTGCCAGCAATAATTTTGAAATCATCCTTTTGTCCTCAACTTTTTCATTTTTTTCAGGCTTACGGTCAAATCTGAGAGAGGAATAAATGAACTGATCCCCTTCTCCGATTTCATGAGCCGAAAAATCGGAATATTCCGTATTGATGTTATCTCCAAATCTTTCAATTTTGACAGAATCTGAGGGATTTTCAAACAAATTTTTGGCCATGGGGCAGGAAGCCAATTCCTGAAGCGCCTTGTCTTTGTAATAACCTACTGCTGCTTTGCTTCTTGTAAAACTTTCAAAGAATTGAGCTGCTTCATCATATTTAGCATTGTGTTTTAAAACCAAAGCATAGTAAAATTCTACTTTATCGTAACGGCTTTTTTCATTGCTCTCAATCACTTTTTGGTAAGCAGTTTCTGCCTTTTTATAGGCAAAAGAATGCCTGCAGGCCTCTGCATATTTATAATAAATTCCAGGTTTCTGTTTAGACTTTAGGACTATTTCATAGTAATGAACTGCATTGTAATAGTCTTCTTTATCAAATGCCTCATCCGCCGCTTTTTCATAAGCGTTTAAGGTTTGGGAAAAAATTGCACTTGTCCCAAGCAAAAATAACAAAATAAAAAATAGTGATAAACGCATTTTAAAATAATTGAATTGGAACAACTGGAATACTACAGATTAACACATATAAATTAAAAAATCGGACAGGCTTTTACGATTGGAAGTCCAGGCACTTTGCGCCAAATATAGATGAGAGAAATTTCGAAACCACCGTTTTTATCTGTAGCTGCATTGAATTTGGAAATATTTACATCATAAGAAAAGCCAAGTTGCCAACTTTGATAATTAATACCAAAAACAGGCGCAAAAGCATCTCCCAAACGGTAATGCGTACCGAAAAAAACAGCAGTTTCTCTGCCTGGATTCAAATTTATGTGATATCTGCCCAGCATCCCAAAAAGCAATTCTGAGTATGTATTTTGAAATTGAACCAAAAAAGTTGGCACCAAATCCCATTTAGGATGAATTTGAGCTGAAGCATTTGCTGAAACACTGCCTCTCATTTTCAATCGTATGTCCTGTCCCATAAAGCTTTGTTTAGGACTGTTCAAATGCACCAAGGCCACTCCGCTGTTCACCCATGTTCTTGCCGATTTTTGGTAACGAAGATTGATACCGCTTCCAATATCTATATAAGAAAGTCTGGTTCTGCTCAGGTTGGAAATATCTCCAGAAACTATTAAGGGGTCAAAAACATCACCATTGAACTGATCGTCGAAAGTCATCAGATCTCGACGGAAACGACGTTGCCCGTAGCCCATCTGTACTCCTGCTCCCAAAAACCATCCTTTAGCAATTTGCTGATGATAAGAAACATTCAACAAAAAATGGGTCAGACTCAAGCGGGTATCCCCTGCTTTGTCGTAATGAAAAAGTCCCCCAACAGAGAGAACATTCTTATCAAGTTTCGCGGGCAATAATCTTGCATCGAAAGAAGATGAAAAAGTAAGATAGGGTACCGGCACAGAAAACCATTGATCCCTCATGTTGGCAACAAAACGGTAATCACCGTTAAAAAGGCCTGTTTGTGCCGGATTCAGATATAAGGGTGCAAAATCATACTGAGAATAATGAATATCCTGAGCTTTGATTATTTCCGAAAATATCAGTAATCCAAACAGCGATAATTTATATAAAAAATTTCTCATAGGCAGTAAAGCTATATGCCTTATTGATGTTTTGTTCTAATAAGTTGAATAGTACCTACATGGCGAAGAAAAGTACCATCATTACAAACTGCATCAATTGAAAATTGAAATTCTCCTGATTTAAGTTCCATATTGTAATGTACATCGTCCATGCCATTCTCTAAAAGTTTTATTTTCCTGTGGATGTTGGCATCTTGAGTTCCCGATATAGGAACCTCCATAATCGATTCCAAAACCTTTTTTCCCCAGTTATCAAATATTTTCACATCAAAACTGTGTACATCTCTCACTTCAACTTCCATAATTCTACCCTCTTCTACATGCGGTTCAAAAATATCGGGCAGGTCAATATGACAGGTTGCAGTCATATCATTGTCTTCTTCATCTGTTTGTGAATAAACAGTAGTTGAAATCAGAATAAGTGCGAGTAATAATAGGTTTTTCATGGTTTATCTGATAAGTGTTGTATTTCCTTTTTTAAATTGTGGTTTATCATTTAAGTTTTGTCCAATGCATTTATATCTTAAAGAATAGCCATAAACATCAGGAGAAAGTTGCTGACCTTTAAAAGTACCGTCCCAGCCTGTGTCTTGAGAACTTGTTTCGAAAATCAGTTCTCCCCAACGGTTATAAACTGCAAAATAAAGTTCGGTAATTACATTTCCGCGAACAAAAAGAAAATCGTTCAAGCCGTCACCATCAGGTGTAAATGTATTAGGTACAAAGACGTAGGGCTCTTCGCAGACAAAACTTTTGGTATAAACAATGACTGAATCCCGATTGCTGCAGCCAAATGGATCGGTAACTGTCAGTACGTATAAAGTAGTCTGAGTTGGCGTTGCTATTGGATTAAACAGCGTTCCGGTACTCAAAGTCGGGTCTGTTTGCCAGTTATAAGTATAAACAGAATTTTCAGTTGCAGTCAATTGAGAAGCTGTCCCCAAAAATACAGTATCAGGTTCAGCTGCTATATCAAGTTGCGGGAAGGTACTGGAAACAGTCACCAAAGCAGAAAGGGTATCGGTACAACCATACTGATTGTTGATAAATACTGTAAACTGCGTATTTGAGTCGGGTGAACTGCTGATTGAGGCAGTTCCCTGACCTGATACAATCATTGAATCGGGAGTCCAGCTAAAATTCAAAACATCTCCCGAAATTTGATTTGTAACAATCAAAACAGCAGGTTGATTAGGACAGGCAACAGCAGCAGAATCAATTGTTGCCAAAACTGTCCTTTGACTGATATTTACAGAATCATAAACACTGCATCCAAAGGCATCTGTAGCCCTCACATAGTAGTTTTGTACCGCAGCTGTTTGTTGAAGGTTAAAATTCTGCTGTAAAGATATTATATTATTAAAACTGTTATTTAATGCCCATTCATAAACAGTTCCTACATTGGAAACCGCATTCAGACTGACATTATTACTGCAAAAAGTAGAATCAGCACCTGCATTTAAAGTTATTACCGGCGGAACCGCCACTGTTACAGAACGTATAATTTCACAGGTATCACTATTATTTCCAATCTGACTAAGGCCGGAAACTGTAACCGAGTAGGTCTGCTGAGCAGAAGGCGAAGCAATTGGATTTGGACTTTGCGGGTCATTGAGGCCAAAGGCAGGTGACCACTGATAATTGAGGCTTGTGTCAGCACCCGGATTCAGTACTACAGCAATACCGCCACAACTGATAATTGTGTCGTTTTGTCCGGCAAAACTTGGCAATTGTACGGTAATTGGCATAGTCAATGTTCCATCGCAGCCGTTTTCAGTTTCAATTGACAAAGTAACCTGATAACTTCCGGACTGTGTAAAACTATGTGTCGGATTTTGAAGCGAAGAGAAGTTCCCGTCACCAAATGACCAATTCCAAGCACTGATAGGATTATAAACTGTATCTGAAGTCAGATCTCTGAAATCAATTGTCAGAGAATCACCGCAGCCAATTCTCGTCATATCAAACAAAGTTGCAACGTCTGTGGTTCTAACCCTCACAAGCAAGCTATCATATGCTGTACACCCGAATTGATTTTCAGCTCTTACATAAAATCTTCTGTTGGTGTTCAGGTTTGTTAAAAACGGATTGCCCGAGCCGATTATTAACGTAAAATTAGGGTCTAATGCCCAATCAACCTGTGTTGCTGAGTCTGCATTTACATAGAGACTGATTCTGTTGTCACAGATCAAGGTATCATCAACAGCATCAAAAACAAAGGTATCGGCAAAAACTGTAAAATCCTGTACGGCAGAGCAGGTATCACCGCCATTAGGGGCTGTAATTGTTACTGTGTAGGTAATATTCCCGGAAGGTGTAAGTAAAGGCGAAGGATCTGTAGTACTGCTCAAACCGGTAGCAGGAGACCATTGATAAATCATATTTGGATTGCCACCCTGATTCAAAACAATTGGAGAAGGATCACCGCAAAGACCCAAACTGTCATTTGAAGCAAAATTTGGCACCTGATAATCGATTGTATCTGTAAACGTTCCGACACAACCGTTCGTAAGTCGTACAGAAAGGGAATAAATGTAAGCAGAATCAGTAGCTCCGTAAGTAAACTGCGGATTATTGGCATAAGAAATATTAGCAGCACCAAAATTCCAAGTCAGCTGATTTACAGTTCCACCTGTTGGAATTGTCAGGTTATTGAACTGTACCGAAAGTGAATCATCGCTGCAGCCTAATGGCGTTGCGATAGCATTTACTGGTACGGTATCGGTTACAAATCTGTAAATTCCGGTATCAATAGCCGTACAACCATACTGGTCGTAAGCCCTAATAAACAGTGTATAAGTAAAAGGAAAAGTACCAAAATTTATAACGACCGGATTCACGTTTATTAAAAAATAAGAATTCCATGTTGGATCTGTTGTCCATTCCCATCTTACGACTCCAGGGGTTGGTGTTCCATATACAAAATGTCTTGGATCACAGAAAGTTGTATCCGGCTCTAATGACATTGTTACAGTCGGTGGACTAACTACTGTAATAGTTCTAATATTCTGACAAACTGCAAAAGAATTTGTTGCTGTAATTGTAACTGTATAGGTAAAGGGAAAAGATGGCGGAGTTGCAACAGGGCTGGCAGTTAAGCTATTACTCAATCCGGAAGCCGGAGACCAATTGTAAATAATTCCTGTACTGTCTGCGCCTGCATTCAGCAAAACTGAAGTTTGACCCGGACAGACCGCAACTGTTGCAGCACTGTTGATGGTCGGGATATTCATATCATATACCTGTGATGCGCTTCCTGAACAGCCATTAGAAAGGGTAATGTTCATTGTTACCGTATAGGAGCCTCCTCTGACAAAGTTGAAAACAGGATTCAGTTGAGTTGAACTGAATACCTGAGTACCCATTACTGTCCAATTTATTGTTGAAATCGTTGTCCCTGAAGGAATTGAAGTAGTATTATTAAACTGTATTCTGACAGTATCACTGCATAGAATATTTGCAGCACTGAAAGTTGCATTTACAGGAACTGAACTTTGCTGAACCAAAGCAAAATCAGTGGCAGTACAACCAAAAGCATCAGTTGCCCGTACGTAGAATCCCGAAAAAGGAAAGGTAGTGGGTGCTATTGTCGCCGGGTTGGAAGTTGACAAAACGATAAAAAAGGAAGGATTTCCTGCCCATTCATAAGAAACGGCAGTTGGACTGCTTGCCGTCAGTGTAACAGTAGATCCACAATATACCTGATCGGGCACAGTTACTGTAATTGGTGGAGGAAATCCTACAAAAACTGTATCCACATTTACACAGTTAAAATTGGCATTTGCAGCCGATATTGTCACCGTATATGTTGTGGGAACAGCAGGATTTGCAATTGGACTCGGAGAAGTTGTGCTGCTAAGTCCTATACCGGGAGACCAGTTATAGGAAAAAGCAGGATTAGCACCCTGATTGAGTTGAACTGATGTTTGTCCCTGACAGATTCCGGCACTGTCCCGACCATTGAGCAAGGGCAAAACAAAAGGATCCAAAGGATAAATAACCGAACCGGTACAACCCAATGAACTTAACACTGAAAGCTGCACAAAATAAGATCCGCCAGCGCTGTAAACGGCTGTTGGATTCTGTTGTGAAGAACTGCTGCTATTACCAAAATTCCAGTTCCACGCGACGATCGGACCCTGAGAAAAATCTGTAGTCTGGTCTTGGAAAGAGACGGTCAAATCATCAGTACAGCCTTGGTATGCGAAACTAAAATCAGGATTGATAGGAATATTGTTACGGTTTACTTTGAAAACATCTGTCACCTGACAGCCATAAGCATCTCTTGCTCTGACAAAAATATTTGTACCGGAAGGCGCTGCCGGCAATAAAATTGTAGCCGGATTCTGATTGCTGAAAATAGGATTATAATTGCTGTTATAAGACCATTCAACCACAGAAAAGCCACTTCCATTGGCAGCTATAATGATTGTATCATTACAGGT
>JBIKQC010000552.1:0-3039 GCA_044349855.1 Saprospira sp. | reverse complement strand
ATTGCACGTGACAACAATTTTATATACATTGAAGCTGACTCTTATTCCGACCTTGGAAATATTTATCTTAAAGAAGGCAATTTAGATTCTGCACTTATTTTATACCAAGAGGGAGTTAATTTTTCTATAGAAGGCGCTAAAACCACGGGCAATAAGCTTAAACCTGCTGAAGCCAGAAATAAAATAAATGTAAGTGAGGTTTACAAACTAAAGGGTGATTTTGTAAATGCTTTGGAAAGCACTTATGAAGCATTGGCACTTTGTAAAAAGCATAATTTACAAGGTTATCTTGCTTCCATTTATAATTTATTGGGTGAGATTTATATGGAAGTAAAAGACTATCCTAAAGCCAAAATAAATTTCCTGGAGTCAATTAATTTATCCAATAAATTAAACAATTTAAATAAACTCTCAATTACCTATGAATTATTAGCAGATTGTGAAATTTTTGAGAAAAATTACAAGGAAGCTGAAAAACATTTTGAATCTAGTCTTCAACTGGGGCGCAAATCAAAGATTCCAACTATCGAAGGTCGAGCACTTTGGAAATTAGCCAATTTGTACCATCTTATGGGCCTGAACGAGCAGGCTTTAATAACAATCAATAAAAGCAGTAAATTGTTATCGGAGAATAAGGATTATCTCGAATTAATTAACGCAATGCGTATAAAAGGGGTAATTTATATTTCAGCCGGTAAATTTACCGCTGCTAAAGAAGCATGTTTGCAGGCAAAATCGTTAAATAACTCTACCAGTCAAAAGGCTGATGAAATGGAGATTTGCCATTGTTTATACAAGGCCTGTAAAGGCACAAATGAAAACAATCTCGCTATTATATACCTGGAATGCTACATGAGTTTAAAAGATAGTCTGATGAACTATTCTGTTTCGCGAAAAATAACTCAATTGGAATATCAAAAATTGTATAATGAGAAAACAATTTTGGACAGTATTGTAACAATTAAAAAAATTGCAGCGCAAAATTTCATTCATGAAAAAGAAAGGAGTCATCAAAATATTGTATTAACTGCTACAATATCCTTGACGGTTATCATCCTTATATCTTTAATATTTTTCGTATTACATTATTTTTCCAATAAAAAGAAAAATAAATTGTTGAATGAAAAGAGAAAATTAATCGAAAAACAAAAAATTTCAATGGAAAACACTTTACGTCAAAAGGAAGTGCTTCTAAAGGAAATTCATCATCGTGTAAAAAACAACCTGCAAATAATTTCAGGACTTTTAGAGCTGCAATACAGCTCACTTGAAGATAAAAAACAGGGCATAGCCCTACGGGAGGGACAGGCCCGAGTAAAATCAATGGCACTGATCCATCAGAAATTATATCAGACAGAAGATTTGGCTTTTGTAAATTTGAAAGACTATATAGATGAGCTCATCAACTATCTGAAAGGAGTTTTTTATAGTACTAAATCTTTAAAAATAAAACTACAGATTGAGGAAATAAATCTTGATATAGACACTGCGATACCATTGGGACTTATCTTGAATGAAATGATTTCCAATTCATTTAAGTATGCCGTTAAAAGTACGGAAGATCTTATTATTACAATAAATGTTTCCCAAATAAGGCCTGGTGAATACCAATTAACATTAACTGATAACGGACCCGGAATGCCTGAAGGTTTTGATTTTTCAAATTCCACATCATTGGGTTTAAAACTTATAAAAAGGCTTTCACAACAACTATTTGGTAGCTTTATTTATAAAAACAATGATGGATTAACATCAATTTTAACTTTTAAAGATACTGATTTAAGAAAGGAAGTTGATTAATTGATTAATTTAAATTTTAGTTAAAAAACATGAATACTATAAAAATTGGCATAGTTGAAGATGAGTCTATCATCGCTGACACAATAATCAGTACACTTAAGAGTTTGGGCTACGAAACTACAGAACCCTGCATCACTTATACTCAGGCAATTGAAATGGCAAAGACCGATAAGCCTGACCTCATACTTCTTGACATTAAACTGGCCGGAAAAAAAACAGGTATTGATGTAGCAGAAACTTTGAATAAAGACTTTGACATACCTTTTATTTTTCTGACCTCAAATTCTGATATATACACAATAGATGATGCAAAAAAAGTTTATCCGAGTGCTTTTTTGGTAAAACCATTCAATCGGGAGGATCTATTTGCTGCTATTGAGATTGCGCTTTCAAATTTCAACTACATCAGTAAACAGATTGGCGATCCTGAGAAAATTAGGGATTTTATTTTTGTTAAAAAAAGGGATGCTTTCTATTCTGTAAAACTTTCCGATATACTTTATCTGAAAAGCGATCATGTATATATTGATATTTTTACTGATAATGATGTTTTTACCATCAGAAGCAGCTTTGATCAATTTTTCCAAAAAATAAATAATAAAAGTTTTATCCAAACAAACAGAAGGTATATTATCAATGTGGATCACCTGAAATCCATAAACAATGATACTGTTTTGATAAAAGATCACGAAATTCCTTTAAGTAAAAGCCACAAAGCTGAATTAATGAAAATTGCTGCGCTATTCTAAGTGTTAATTTTATAAGTAACAAATTGTATTGTTTCTGTTCTTTGTTTTTTTTATCTTATTTTATTCTTGAGATTCAAAGTTATTATAGCTCCTAATCTATTTTGCAGATATATCATCTCACCAGTACAAACCCGGCCCATTTCTCCGGCTCGCTGGGGTATTTTATTCTCATTTCCTTTTGCGCTTTTTCGAAGGAAATAACTGCACTGTGCGTTTTTGAAAGATCTGTATAAAAAAGCTCCATCAGCTCCATCGTCTCTTTATCGGGCACAGACCAAAGGGAGACGATGATCTGCTCCACACCTGCCAGTTTGAAACCGCGTTTCAGTCCAAAAGTACCTTCAGAACCTTCGATTTTGCCGAGTCCTGTTTCACAGGCAGAGAGGACAACGAGTTTGGTATTTCTCAGTGGAAGATTGGAGACTTCCAGAGCAGTGAGAATGCCGTCCTCCCCTGTTTTGGCAAGCATAGTGTCTGCTTTGCCCAGCCA
>JBIKQC010000551.1:0-3040 GCA_044349855.1 Saprospira sp. | reverse complement strand
GGATAAACCAGCAGGATTCAATTCTGGAAAATTGGCTGACAAAGGCAAGAGAGTTACTTGAAAATCCGAACCATGATGCTATCGACTTTTTGAATGATTTTAAATCAAGCCTTTTTTCGGAAGAAGTTTATGTATTTACTCCCAAAGGAGAACTTCGTTTCTTTCCGAAAGGAGCTACAGCATTAGATTTCGCCTTCGATATCCATTCACAGGTAGGTTATCACTGTAAATCTGTAAAAGTAGACCAGCGAATAGTACCGCTTAGTTATGAATTACGTAGCGGCGATCAGCTTTCAGTTATTACGGCCTCTTCTCAAAAACCATCTGAAGATTGGCTTAAAATCGTGAAGACAGGTAAGGCGAGAAGTAAAATCAGAGTAGCCTTAAAAGAAGAAAAAATCCAGCTCGGAGCTTTAGGCAAAGAAATTCTGGACAGAAAATTGAAATCGTTGAAAATTGACGGTGATGACAATATTGACTTCCTTGTGAAACATTATGGAATGTCATCCAGACTTGATCTTTACTATGCAATTTTCTTGGAGCAACTCAATCTTACTGAGATTAAAACTATCAGATCTGAGAATGGCAAACTGCAGGCTGCAGATATTCCTCGAGAAGTTGACCATGAAGAAAAACAGGGTAAATACTTACAGCATCCTGTAGAGTCACTTGCAAAAAAACGTCAGTTCAAAAAACCAAAACTATTGGTGGACGGCGAAGATGCAAGTACCTATGTGTATTCGCTGGCTACCTGCTGCAATCCTGTAATGGGCGATGATGTTTTTGCGTATGTCACAACTAAGCATGGTATTAAAATTCACCGCACAACCTGCCCCAATGCAGAATACCTGCAGGCTACCTTCGGTTACCGCATCAAAAAAGCTGAGTGGGTCGAATCGATAGGCAGTTCTTTTGTTGCGGAACTGCTCATCAACGGCATGGACGATATGGGTGTCATTTTGCGCCTCTCCGACGTGATTGCCAATAAATTAAAAGTGAACATGCGTTCTTTCTCGATGACCGGCGGAGAAGGCCATTTCGAGGGCCGTATCAGCGTAGAAGTGAACAGCAAAGAACAGCTGAACATGGTCATTATGGAACTGAAACGCTTGGAAGAGGTTAATACTGTGGCAAGAATTGTCTGATGCAACTGACGCCATTCCAGCGCGCGCAAACCCGCAGCCGCGCAAGATTTGACAACTTTTTAAAAGTTGTCAAATCTGTGCAGGCGCATGCATGACGCGCGCGAGAAATATCAAAAAACACCCCGATGCCCAAATTAATGGACATCGGGGTGTATTTTAATAAATAATAGTGGTTTTATATCAAATCATCACATTAGCATCCCGATTAATCGGGACACATCACACATAAGCACAACTTGTCTCGTCACTTGTGACAAGATTACCACATCAAAATCACCCTGCGGCCATTAAATAAACCAATTTATATTTGCCTTTCACTTTGGCAAAGTAAAAAATCAATGCCGATTCATAGACATTGCCCTCATCGTCACTGCCTTTTTCTTCAAAACTGAGCTGCATGCAATCTTTTGCAACGCCTAAACCATCGAACTCCTGTTCTGAGGGCTTAGCATCAGATGATTTTGCTTTGGCAAATTTCTCTTTTGCCTCCCCTTCAAAAAATATTTCACTTACACTGTCAAAATCTTCTTTATCCATTGCACTGAAATCAGTCATTTTATAAATCAAATCCTTATTTCCTGAACTTACAGCAGCCTTGAATTCTTTGAAGAATTTCTTCCAGGCTTTATCATCAGCACTCGGATAATTTTTAGAAATGACCTGTCCGCTGATGCCGACTAATAATAGAAAGAGAAGCAATACGTTTTTCATAACAGATAATTTTTTAGTTTAGGAATATTCAAATATACACGATTACAAATAAATATATTATCAAATTTTCTCCCTATTAGTTTAAAAGCAGAATAATTTGCTGTGCTTTTAAAAAATCAGTCCACTGATTCATACTCAGTGTATCGGGTTTTTTAAAATCTGACCCTTCTTCATCTATAAGCTGTCTGTAGTATTTGAGCGCATCTTCAGGCCTTATCAGTTTCAGCGCAAGACAAACTATAATGGTACAGAGCCTATGCGCTGAACTATCCTCATCTGAAGCAATTGACAGCCATTTCAGCGCTTCTTCATCCCGGTTTATTTCCATCAGCATTTCTCCGAAATTACCCTGCAGATTGTCATTATCAGGATACTTTTCAAGGGCTTTTTTGTATATTTCTTCTGCTTTTCTGTAGTCTTTTTTGTATTCCAATAATAAGGAAGAATAGAGATCGAGCACACCCGCATGATCCGGAAAGTCAGCAAATAGTCCTTCAATAATGGGTTCTGCCTCAATAAAGCTTTTTTTATGCATTTTAATGCCTGCAATATTTATCCTGAAGAAAAATTCATCAGGTTCTGCCTCAAGTGCACTATTGTAATATACATCAGCCTTTTCCACAAGACCCTGCGAAGCATAAATTGAAGCCATATTATAATAGGCTCCTGCATTTAAGGGATCTGCAGCAACACAGTGCTGATAATACTCCAATGATTTTGAAATGTCAATTTTCTTGTAAATATGCCCCAAATTGAAAAGAACTTCAGCATTATTAGGATCTGCAAGCAGACAAATTTCATAACATTTGATGCAAAAATCGGTATTGGATTGAAAACTGTATTGCAGTAATTTGCCTACTTCAAAATAAAGCCGGACATAATTGCTGTTCCTGATAATCATCGGACCGTATTCGAACATCACTGCTTCATGTACCATCATATCTGCGGTTACCTCATCATCTATAACATTCAAATCCTCAATCTCAGGCAAAATTTCAAATTTCGCTCTATAACCGTTAAAAGCCTCCGCTCCATACATATCCCAAATCAGTTGGCGGCCTTCATTTCTTAATGCGGGAGAATTGGCAAAAAAAGTACAGAGTACAAGTTCCTTCAATACAGTAGGAATGTATTCTCTATTCGTTTCCAAAAACTTTAGGGCAATAGATAGATTATCCTCGTTT
>JBIKQC010000550.1:0-3045 GCA_044349855.1 Saprospira sp. | reverse complement strand
CCTTCGGTTCAAAACCCAAAAAACGAGTAAGTGCTTAGTTTCACAGCAATTTAGGCTTGGAACCCGAAGGCTCCGCGAAGCGAATAGAATTTCTAATGACGGATTTGGGTTGAATGTAGGCACTGAACATATTTCCTCTATTTTGCAATATTCCTTCACCAGAATGAATATGAAAAACCTTAAAAATGGTGCCGCCCAAATCAATAATCATGAATTTTATTTGGGGCTGCGCTATTATCCGATGAAACCAACCTTCCAAATCTGCCGGACAGCACTTCGTATATCCGCAGGAGCTGCAGGAGAACTGGATCTTGAACCCAACTGCGGGCAATGATTTTCTAGGGATTCCACCTCTCTCCCATTCTCGACAGCTCAGGTCCTGCCATTTATTTAGTTTATAGACCTGGGTTAAAAGCTGTAAGTTTTACTTTGTGAAAAGTTAAACAAAAG
Organism: Saprospira sp.; assembly: GCA_044349855.1. GTDB lineage: Bacteria > Bacteroidota > Bacteroidia > Chitinophagales > Saprospiraceae > Saprospira. The sequence continues at coordinate 2,595 of JBIKQC010000550.1, read as the reverse complement.
CCCTCATTTTGTAAAATATTCGGGTTAAACAATATTTTATTTTTAAAAATTTCATTTTTGAAAAGTAAATGAAATTAAATTTCTAAAATTAGTCGATTTCCTAAAACATTATTTCAAATAAAGTCTAATACAATTGTTAATTCATTGTTAAAAAGAGTTACAACTTTCAATATATTTTGAAAATTAAATTAATTATATTTTTTCTAAATTATTCATATTTAATTGATTTACAAGTATTTAATAAGCATTCTATAGCACTATAGATAAAATATATTATATGTGGCTGTATTTTTTTTGAAACAAAAGCTTGTTTTTTGTTTAATCATTTCCTATCTTTGCTTCAACAAAACTCTAAACAAGATTTTTAACAACAAAATTATACAGCTATGTCAACAGCAGAATTCAGCGGACAAATCAACGAAATGTCAGGAATGCTTCATGCCTTTGCATACAAGTTGACTAAGAATCCGGATGATTCCAAGGATCTTTTTCAGGAAACCGCTTTTCGCGCCCTTACCAATCAGGATAAATTTCGCCCCGGTACCAACCTTAAAGCCTGGTTGTTTACTATCATGCGTAACATATTCATCAATAACTACCGCAAAAAGGCAAAGTCAAATACTATCTTTGACGCGACTGACAATCAATATTACCTCAACTCGGGAACTGCTTCACAAACTGTTCAAAATGATGCAGAATCAGGTATTTTGATGCAAGAATTGCAAAAAATGGTAGACTTCCTTGATGACAGCATACGCATACCCTTCCTCATGCATTATTATGGATATAAGTATCAGGAAATTGCCGAGCAGTTGGATCTCCCCTTAGGAACAGTGAAAAGCCGCATTTTCTTTGCCCGAAAAGAACTTAAAGATGTAATACAAAATCGATATGGCAATACGCTAAACAGTTATCTGTAAATAAACAGACAATTATATAACCAAATGCTCAAAGCCCCGAACTGATAAGTTTGGGGCTTTTTTTGGAGAAATTACTTCATTATGCCTATTGAATAAGATATAACTACAGATATGATATTGAGAAATAAGAAATTTTACAAAATAATTTTCAGCATTCCTGCTTATTAAATTTTGCAAAAAACTTAAATTTTGTAATTTTACTTTTTAATTGGCGCAAAAAAGATCTCCTTCATAAACACACTACATACCAAAACAAATAAGCAACTGAAAATGAGCTACTCGTATATTTCAAATGCACATCCCGGCTATATCGATACCATGTACAAACAGTTTCAGGAAAATCCAGAAACTGTTCCTGCAGGTTGGAAAGAATTTTTTCAGGGTTTCGATTTTGCCGTCAGCAGCGGAGCAGCCGATGCAGGAGGAACTGTAGAACAGTCAATGAGCAATATAAAACTCTACAAAGAGCTTGCAGTACTAAACCTTATTAACGGTTATCGACAGCGCGGACACCTTATGTCGACCACTAATCCAGTACGTAAACGCCGTTTCCGTTTTCCTAATCTTGAACTGAAAGACTTCGGCCTTGTCGATGCCGACCTCAGTGAGCGTTTTGCCGCAGGTGCTGAAATCAATATGCCCAATGCTACATTGGCTGATATTCGTGATCGCCTGCTGGAAATTTACTGCGGCAATATTGGTTTTGAGTTTGCTCAAATTGAAAATCACGATAAATACATTTGGCTTCGTGAACGAATTGAGGCTATGCAACCAAAAAAATCTTATGGGCTTACGCTGGATCAGAAACGCCGCATTTTGGAAAAACTCAATGGTGCAGTCGGTTTTGAAAACTTCCTTGCCAAAAAATATGTTGCCCAAAAACGCTTTGGACTCGAAGGCGGAGAATCGACAATTGTCGGACTCGATGCCATAATCTGTAAAGGGGCAGAACATGGCGTGAAAGAAGTAGTAGTGGGTATGGCACACCGCGGCCGACTGAATGTTCTGGCCAATATCATGGGCAAAACTTATGAACATATTTTCAATGAATTCCAAGACGTTATGCCGGAACAAATCTTCGGTGATGGCGACGTAAAATATCATCTGGGTTATTCTTCCGAAATGTTGACTCCTGCCGGTCAGAGTGTTTACCTGAAATTGGTGCCGAATCCGTCACACCTCGAAGCAGTCAATCCTGTAGTAGAAGGTTTCTCCCGAGCAAAAGCCGATATTCTTTACAAAAGTAATTATGATGAAATTTTACCCATTCTGCTTCACGGCGATGCCGCTGTTGCTGGTCAGGGTATTGTGTACGAAGTAGCTCAGATGAGCCAATTGGAGGGTTACTATACAGGCGGCACTATCCACTTCATCACCAATAATCAGATCGGTTTTACAACTGATTTTGAAGATGCACGCTCCTCAACTTACTGTACCGGTGCTGCATCTGTTGTTCAGGCTCCTGTTTTCCACGTAAACGGTGATGACCCCGAAGCAGTAGTCTTTGTTTCTTCTCTGGCAGCCGAATACCGTCAGGAATTCAATACCGACGTATTTATCGACATGGTCTGCTACCGCAAACACGGTCATAACGAAGGTGATGATCCCCAATTCACACAACCGCAATTGTACAAATTGATCAAAGATCATCAGGATCCACGCACTATTTATGTCA
>JBIKQC010000105.1:0-10701 GCA_044349855.1 Saprospira sp. | reverse complement strand
AGATGATCAATTCCTTTTATGAGACCGTTTGACGCTGAACCTTCAATTGTTTTAAATCCGGCAAAAGGGCCGGAACAATTTTTTCTTTCTACGAAACAAATTTCATTGTCGTCAAAAAGTTTTACGTTGATCATGGAGGATTTTTCATTGCCGAAAACTTCTTCTTCAATTTTTTGACTGAGAATTATAGCTTGTTTTTCTTTCAGAATTTCTAAGGTATCAATAATAGACGATACTTCCAGGCCAAATCTTTTTATTGAGTTTCCGTGTTGGTCTACGAAAGAAACAACATCATGAGCTGCCGGTTCCAATGCAGACGTTACCAGGATATTAGCATCTCCATGCTGTAACCAGTATGTGATTTCATTGCCAAATTGCCCTTTTTTTTCTTTAATTCCTTTCAACGTAAAACCCAGCGCAATCTGATGCCACCACGCTACCATCTTGGCCATGCCTACATAAATCTCTACGAATAATATTCCTTTTATCTTCATTATTAAAAACTATGGTTCAAAAATTAAGCAGAACTTGCAAAACAGTTTCCAGATCTTTGTTGTCAACATTGGCAATACAGAGCCTCAATTGACGCATATACAACTCATTATCGCTGAAAAGTTGCATGGGCAAAACAGCAATTTGTTCCCTGTTCAGCAAGGCATCACAAAAAGTGTAGTCCACATTTTTAGCAAGTTCAAAAGTACAAAAAAAACCTCCATTATAATCGATTTTATAACGTTGAAGGACTTTTTGGTTTTCTTTCAGTCTTTTTTTTGCCAAACCAAGATGCGCACTAAGCTGATAATTGTTGCTTTTTAACCAAAACTCAACCAGCGCCTGAGTTATCCCTGAATTATTCAAGCTCAGGTTTGCTTTGTTATTGATAAATATTGGAGCCAAAGAAGATGGCAGATAAACAAATGCCGTTCTTAATCCGGGGGCAAGTATTTTTGAAAAAGATATAGCATGTATTACTCTTTCGGGATTCATTGAATAAAGAGAGCGGATGGGAGCATCTAAATAAAATGGACGATAAGTGGTATCATCGAAAATATAAAAATTTTTCTTTTCGGCCAACTCGGCAAGCCTTACTCTTTCTTCTTCTGACAGACTGCTGCCTCTTGGGTTGGAAAAATCTGAGGAAAGGTATAAAAGAGACTCCGGAGCTAATGCTTCAATATCTGTTAACCAGGTTTTTAAATTTAATTTAATCAATTTGCACCCCAGAATCATAGCTGCATCTTCAAATCCGGGATATGACGGATCCAGACAGGCTACCGTTTTTGTTCTGAAACAACTAAGTATAAGGGCAATTGCTTCCTGAACCCCATTTGTCACGGCTATATTTCTAAAATCAATACTTATTCCTTCGTTAACTTCAATGGCAGTTGCTGCTGTCTCTCTTATATAACCTGGAGTTTGATGATAATTTAATAGATTTTCACCGGATGTTTTTTCAATTTCGGCCAAATATTCTGAAGCCTTAAATTGAGGGTAAAGACTTATCGGAGGCACTCCGGCACCTAAATTATATCTGCTTTTTGTTGATGCAAGATTATTGAGGAAATGATTGCGGCTGTTAGACATATTGAAAGTTATTTTTCAGATTCTGTTAATCTATTATAAATATATACATTTCAATTGAGGGAAATAAATCTAAACAAAAATTCTATTTATAAAAAACAGGAAATAAAACCATCTTTCCTGAAATTAGCAAACTCAGTAAATCTAAATTTACTGAGTTTGCATGATATGTGAAGCGAATTTTAAAAATTATTTATTTCTTCCATTTCAGCCACCAGGGCAGCCTATTTTGCTTAATATTGTAATAGGGCAGATTCTCGGCACCAAAGCTTTGATAAAATCGGGCAATGCTGTCTATGGAGGAGCCTTCAAAGTCGATAAAGGCAGGTTTTCCGGAGTTGGATTGGATGAAAAGATCGATCAGATAAGGCATTGCACCTGTTTCCCGTCCCGGAGCTGTTGTTACATTTAATAAATTAATAAAACGAGCCCCATTGCTCATCCAAAAAATAGCGGAGCATAATTCCTGTTTTTCATTATAAGTTGCCATAAAAAAGCCCTGACTGCGGTGCAGACAGTTGTATATGACACGCAGGGCAGTATGGTAAATAGCAGGAGGAATTACATTTCCTTTTTCTTTGTGGTAATTTTTGACCAGTTCTACAAATTCTTCCGGATTAACGGAAGTGCTTGCGTAGAAATTCTGCTTCTCTGCTTTTTTGAGATTGCGTTTCAGATTGGTCGAATAGGCAGTTTTGATCTGTTCGTAGCTATGATGAAGTGAAAGCGTATAATTTGGTTTTTCCGTAATCTTAAAACCTTCCAGTTTTTCGATTCTGTTGCTGTCGTTCAAATTAATATCAATGTACTTAAATTCCTTAGGAATCGCATCAATAAAGGCCTGTAATCGTTTTGCTGTCAGCGCATTCACTGAAAAAAGCCCAAGTTGCTGACAAAGATAGGGTTGAAAAAGGCGCTTTACGCCAAATAGTTTATCATTCCAAACCAATGGGAAAACAGACTCATAATCGCCCTCTACCAGTCCCATCCAATCGTCGCAGACATTGTCGAGATACCAGGTGTAGGCATAAATAAGACTGTTGGGTGAATAATGAACACAGCCGTTCCATTTGGCTTTTTCAATTTCGTCCCTTTTCAGCAGTTTGATTTCCATTTTCCGAATTGAGTATAAGAGATATGAAATATGAGATTGATAACCCTCAAATTATAAATTTGTTTGGCAATTGTACAAGAATTTCAAATCTCAAATCTCATCGCTGATTTATTCTCCTTCTTCGTCAACAGGTGCTTCAACAGGACCTTCTTCTCCCATCATATCTTCTTTGCTCATATGGACAAACCATTTGCCATCAACTTTTTTTAGTGTCAGATCAGAATCGACCATTGGCTGATTGCTGGCATCGCAACAGATAGTGCATTTGGCTTCGTCGCCTGTAATTTTACAGGTGGACTTCTTGATATTTTTTGAGCTTTCTTTCGATTCTGCTTTAGCTTTTTCCAATTCTTCAGGGCTTTGCATGCCAATAGCCATTTCGAACATATCGAATAGAGAATAGCTTTCTTTGGTGCTCAGTTCTTTTGCTCCTTTAAAGTCGAAACTTGAGAAACGCTGCATAAAAGCCAATGCAACTTTATCAGGTTTTTTCATGTCAACTTTTTTTGCTTTTTGAGCCATTGCTGTTGACATTGACAGCGTGCCAACAAAAAGGGTCAGCATCAATAATTTCAAAGTGTTTTTCATAAAAATGGGTTGATAAGAATGATATAAAAGTGCGGTTTTACCGCCGAAATGTCATAATAGCTTTTTTCAATAATTGACAGCAAAAGCAGGTTGTATATCACCCGGCTCGATAAGGCGTTTATGTTTTGCAGTTTGTGCTCGGGTTAAAAGTAGTTGATTTTTTACGGAAAAAAAAAGATTTGAAGGGGAAGTTGACATTTTGTGCCTGTCACAGTTTATTTTTTACAGATTTTTATTGTTAATTGCAGTTCATTTTATTACATCCGATAATTTCAATTTCCATGCTGCATTCAATGACGGGTTACGGACGTAGCCAAAAGACATTTGACACACAAACCATTACGGTGGAGGTAAAAAGTATCAACAGCAAAACATTTGATCTGCGAATGCGTCTTCCCACACATTATCAGACCAAAGAGATAGAATTGCGTCGCCAACTTGCTACCGAATTGATAAGGGGCAAAGTCGATTTCAATCTTTCTATCAGCGGTACCAATAACTCAGATTTCAGGATTGATACCACAGCTTTCGAAGCTTATTATTTTCAATTGTCGGAAATGGCGGGCAATCTGGGATTGGACAAAGGTGACCTACTTTATACTATTACCCGTCTACCCGGTGTTGTGATGCAGAATGATGGAGATGTAAGTGACGATGAATGGGCCAATATCGAATCGGTGATGCTGGAAGCCATGAAACAGCTCAATGCTTTCCGCGCACAGGAAGGCCTTGTGCTACACAATGACATGAAAATGCGTATCGAAACTATCATGGGGCTGCTTGTTCAGGTAGAACCTTTGGAACAGGGGCGTATGGAAAAAGTGCGTCAGCGCATCAGCGGCAATATGGAACAGTTCATTCCCGCTGCAAAAATTGATGAGAACCGTTTTGAACAGGAGCTGATCTATTATCTGGATAAATTGGATATTACTGAAGAGAAAATCAGACTGTTGCAGCACTGCAATTATTTCTTGGAAGTCTGTGCCGATGAAAAAGACAGCCTCGACAAAGGAAAAAAACTCAACTTTATTATTCAGGAAATCGGCCGCGAAATCAATACGCTCGGTTCAAAAGCCAATTTTGCCGATATTCAGCGCATTGTTGTGATGATGAAAGATGAAGCCGATAAAGTGAAAGAACAGTTGGCGAATATTTTATAAAAACGCGAAAAAAATAGCCCCAGACCTTATAGGTTTTATAAACCTATAAGGTCTGGGCGCTATTTAACTACCTTTTATCTTTACCCGTCGGTACCGTATTTTTGTCTAAATTGCGGACAGCGAAATTCATTCCGTTTTCATACATGAATTTTTTCATGATTTCTTCCGGACTGAAGTCAAACATCAGTTTTTTGATTTCTTCTTTTGTAAAGAGGTTAAAAATATCCTCAGGTTCGCGTAGAAAAGCCAAGAGATCATTGGCCATATCTACCATTTCATTGGCACGGGGATAAGTTTCAAAAGGAACAATCATTCCATCAAAGTCGGAACCTATGGAAACAATATCCCAGGCAGCCGATTCTCCCACAGCTTTGATGCAGGTGAAGGCGTTTGCCCAAATTATTTTAACATAAAGTTTACGGCGTTGATTCGAGCCTTCAACCGTTTCTTCAATAGCCTTTTTGCCCAATTCGCCTATGAGCTTATATTTGTCGAGCATGATGCCAATCAGGCCTTTTGACATATAAATTTCGCGGATATCCTCATCGCAAAGGCTGATTGTCCAAGTATTCAGATAACTGTTTTTGTTTTTTCCTTTATTGTCTTTTTCAAGATATTCTTTGCTGTGCATTGATAATCCTGCCACAGTGCTGTGCGAACTGAAAATGGCCACGGTGTCGCCCTTTTCGCGAAGATCGCGAAGATAGTCATAGTACCAGACTCTGGAAGCGAGGCTCATGTGTTTGATGTCGATTAACACCCTTCTACCTTCCGATTGATCGAGCATTCGGGCCACAACCTTTTCGCCAAGGGCTGTCATTCCTCCGTCAACTCCTTTTCCGGCACCGAAAATAAAGTTTTGGGCTGAGTTGAATGTACGGGCATGGCCGCAGAGGCCGTTCCAAAAAAAGTGATTTAGATTCATTGCAAGCACCGGATATTGCAAATATTCCAGAGATCCGTTCCGGATAGGCAGAATGCCCTTCAGGCGGTCAACATTGGCAAGATAGAAATTTTCATAGGCTAGTGTGCCTGAAACATCTTTAACTTCGAGCGATTGACCAAGGGTATGTCCACCCTCAATATTGAGAACTATGGCAATTTTTTGCGGGTCGGCAAGCAATTCCTTCAGGTGTTTGCCATTGCGGGCAACCTCATAAGTATAGGACTTTCCGGCAATGAAATATGGCTGATATTCGCCTTCCTGAACATATTCCACATTTTGAACAAAATCTTCATAGTAGTTAATTTCTTCATCCTTCTGCACTGCTTTGCAGTTTTCGACACCGCTTACGCAGGCCATAGTCTGCAGTCCTTTTTTTTCTTCATTCAGCAGCTTGGCATCCATCATTCCTTTTTCTAAGGGTGTTAGCGACAGATAAGCTAGACGGACATTGCCTTTTACCAACCCTTCAAAATGACATTGAGAGGTTTTCGGAACTTCTTTGGAGCCGTTCAAAAAAAGATTCGATAATTTGCCTTTACAATTATGGTCTATCTGTTCCCAAAGGTTGTATTTGGTTACATGTCGTGAATTGAAGGGTTTTAATGCCGCGTGCATGTGAACATCGGTGAAAGGGAAAATCTGAACATGAAAGCTCTTTTCTGACTGTTGTGCAAAAATATTATCGGCAAAAAGGAGCAGGGTAACTCCTAAAAATAAATTAACATAGGTTTTGGGAGGCATAGCAGGTTATTTATAGGTCATTATTTTGATTGCATGTTTATTTAATATAAAATTCGGCACAAAAAATACACTGCAAATGTCGAGGTACAAGGATTTGCAAGTTTTTTGTATTTAGACAGTATATTATGCCGTGAAAATTTAGGACAAATACAATAAATTTTCGAGAACAAAAACTGTGCTAATTGTTCATTTTAAGCAGATTAATATTATATCTTTGAAAAAAATAAGTATTATGACCGTATTCATCAGCAGGGAAATTGATGAGGATTCTTTCTTTTACAAAAAACTGAGAGAGAGAGGAGTTGACATAAACGGGCAATCTCTTGTCGTGTTCAGTCCACTGTCTTTCCATCTGCCTGCTGCCTTCGATTGGCTCTTTTTTTACAGTAAAACAGGGGCGGAATATTTTTTTAAACGAATAGGAACAGAGCCTATTTTTGCTAAAATAGCAGCCTTAGGTCCGGGAACAGCATCGGCCATATTGGAGTTTGGTAAAAGAAAAGCTGATTTTGTCGGAGACGGAACTCCGGAACAGAATGCAAAAGATTTTAAAATAACTGCAGCGGGACAAACTGTACTCTTCGTTCGTGCAGCCGATTCCCGACAATCGGTGCAAACCTTACTCAAAGATGCTGTCGCAGTACTCGAAATTGTTGTTTATGAAAACAAAATCGTGGAAAATGTACCAGAAATTAACGCTGATATATTGGTATTTACCAGTACCCTTAATGCACGCGCCTACCTTAACAGACATTCATTAAAGGCCTATCAGCAGGTAGTGGCTATCGGTAAACCTACTGCAGAAGCGTTGCAGGAACTGGGTGTTAAAAAAGTAGCTATGGCTGTCAGTCCTTATGAATCGGCACTTGCTGACGCGGTTCTGATGCTGTTGTGAAAATATGCGTGCGCGCGTGCACAGATTTGACAACTTTTTAAAAGTTGTCAAATCTTGCGGGTGGGCGCGCTTGTATTTGCGGACGCATGATAAAATAATCAAAATGCGAATCAAAACAAATAGTTAAAACATTTTTGAAAATAATTAAAACAAATACTTGCATTTTGTTTTTTGTTGGATTATATTTGCTCTACAATTCAACGAAAGACTTAGGGCTTTTTGAAAAATCCCCAAAATGCAACAAAAAGTCAAAACAAATTAGTGTACCTTTTAATATCTAGAAACACATGAGCAACATTGAAAAAGACAACAAGCTGAAGGCGCTGCAAAGCACCCTCGACCGCCTGACCAAGACCTATGGAAAAGGCATTGTCATGAAATTAGGCGATTCGCCAATTGAAGAAGTAGAAGCTATATCCACAGGTTCCATCGGTCTTGATGTCGCTCTGGGTACAAACGGTTTTCCTAAGGGCCGTATCATTGAAATTTATGGTCCGGAGTCTTCCGGTAAAACAACCGTTGCCATTCATGCTATTGCTGAGTGCCAGAAAAAAGGCGGTATCGCTGCCTTTGTTGATGCAGAGCATGCTTTTGATCGTCACTATGCGGAAAGATTGGGCGTAAAAGTAGATGAGTTGGTATTCTCCCAACCCGACTATGGTGAGCAGGCACTTGAAATTGCAGAAAATCTTATCCGCTCCGGCGCTGTTGATATATTGGTCATTGACTCCGTTGCTGCACTTGTGCCACGCAGCGAGATCGAAGGTGAAATGGGCGATTCTAAAATGGGTCTTCAGGCCCGCCTGATGTCTCAGGCCATGCGTAAATTGACTTCAGCTATCGGTAAAACCAACTGCTGCTGTATCTTTATTAATCAGCTGCGCGAAAAAATCGGCGTAATGTTCGGTAATCCAGAAACTACTACCGGCGGTAATGCTCTGAAATTCTATGCAACCCAGCGTCTCGACATCCGCAGAACTTCTGGGGCACTGAAAGACCGTGAAGGTAACATCATCGGTAATCACGTCAAAGTAAAAGTAGTTAAGAATAAACTTGCTCCTCCTTTCCGCACCTGCGAATTTGATATTATGTATGGTGAAGGTATTTCAAAAACCGGAGAAATCGTCGATTTGGGCGCCGACATGGGTATTATGGACAAAAGCGGGGCATGGTATGGTTACAATGGTACCAAAATAGCTCAGGGCCGTGAAGCCGCAAAACAGTTCCTGCAGGATAACCCTGAAGTAGCAGATGAGATTGAAGCAAAAATAAAGTCTGAACTTTTGGGAATCTTTACAGAAGAAGAAGCTCCTGCCGGGACAGAACCTGCAAAGAAAAAACCACGTAAAGCAAAAGTAATCGTATCTTCAGATGAAGATGAAGATACTGACGATATGTAAGAAGTTATTTTTTTGACATCCATGTTGCCAAAGCCGCTTCTTTCAAAGGAGGCGGCTTTTCATTTAACCAGGATTCGTTATTAGAGTTCGAGATGAACCAAGGCTTTCATAATAAATTTTGACAATAAAATAACTCCAAAAATACCTGACAATAGTCAAATTAACTTTTTAAGCAGGAGACCCCTTTTGAAGTGTCGCAGGTTAATTAAAATTAGGCATGAGTGGAAAAATTATGTCAGGATTAACGTCAGCGACACTCAATTTTATCGTTAGCTGCGACTTGATTTTGGGTTTAAGTTAGCAATTCAATTCTACGACATAGTCATTGCTAGATTTTGGGTTTAATAAAAGAGGATTAATATTCTCGAAATATCAAAAAAAATAGAACTTTGAGGCGGTCATAACAGCTCTCATGGAAATACTGCTTCAAAAACTGAATACCTATCTGACTTATCAGGAAAATGCACCTTTGATTTTCAACACCGGATTATTTTTGGTGTTGTTCGTTATCTTTTATGCAATCTACATATTAACAAAAGAGCATAAGACTTTTAGGGTTTTTTATGTTTTGGCATTCTCGCTGTTCTTTTATTACAAAAGCAGTGGAATCTTTTTTTGGTTGCTGATATTATCAACAGTTTGGGACTATTTGCTGGGTCTGGCAATCTCCCGTTGCGAAAGCAATCAAAAAGTAAGACGTTTTTTGTTTCTGATGCTTAGCATGATTGGTAATCTGGGACTTTTGGGATATTTTAAATATACCAATATGCTCATCAGTACTTATAATCAGTTGTCCGGAGCAGAAGTTGCTGCGCTGGATCTGGTATTGCCTGTAGGAATTTCATTTTATACCTTTCAAACAATGAGTTACACGATAGACGTATATCGTGGTGAATTGAAACCTGAAAAAAATATATTGGATTTTGCATTTTTTGTTTCCTTTTTTCCGCAGCTGGTTGCAGGGCCTATCGTTAGAGCAATCGATTTTTTGCCGCAGATTCGAGCAAAGCTTGAACTGACTAAACGGGACATGGGAATGGCCTTTTGGCTTATTCTGGTCGGTTTGTTAAAAAAAGCGATTATCTCCGATTATATAAGTACCAACTTTGTGGATCGGGTTTTTGCAAGCCCGCTCCAATACTCGGGCGCTGAAAATTTATTGGCAGTCTATGGCTATACTATTCAGATATATTGCGATTTTTCAGGATACAGTGATATGGCAATTGGTCTTGCTCTGCTGATGGGATTTAAACTGGTACCTAACTTTAATGCGCCTTATCAGTCGCTGAGCGTGACAGAATTTTGGAAAAGATGGCATATTAGCCTTTCTACCTGGCTGCGCGATTATCTCTATATTTCGCTGGGAGGTAATAGGGGTGGTGGTTTTGGTTCCGTGTTTTTTATGTTGGCATTTATGGCCGTCTTTTACTTTTTATGGCCAAGTTTTATCCTGCTCATCATATATTCGGTAGTGATATTAACTGTTGGTCTGCTGCTCTTTTTGGGCAATGAAAAAGTCAGAGTTCAGATTTTTACCTACATGAATCTGGTTGTCACCATGCTTTTGGGTGGACTCTGGCATGGTGCAGCCTGGCGCTTTGTAGTCTGGGGTGCACTGCATGGAGCTATGCTGGCTTTGGAAAGACTGATGAAGCCGCTTATCGGGCGTTGGAAAAAATTTATTGCCATGCGGTTTTTGGGTTGGTTGTTTACTTTCCACTTTGTTGCATTTTGTTGGATTTATTTCCGTGCAGCAAGTTTCGAAGATGCAAATTCAGTGATTATGCAGATTGGCACTGAATTGGATTTCTCGTTTATTCCCACAGTGATCCAAGGATATCATAAAGTCTTCATCTTATTTGGTATAGGATACCTCATTCATTTCTTTCCATCCAAATTTGAGAATTGGATGCAGGATCGCTTTGTTTCCTTGCCATGGTTGTTTCAGTCGTTATTGTTGGCTTTTTACATTTGGCTGGTCATACAGATTGCCGGGACGGAAATACACCCATTTATTTATTTCCAGTTTTAAACCCAGATCCGTCATTAGAGTTCGTGATGAAAGCCTAAAGGGCAAAGAAAATAAGTACTCACGGAGTTTTTTGGGGTGAAGAAATAGTTACCTCTATTTCAAAACCCAAAAAACGAGTAAGTGCTTAGTTTCACAGCAATTTAGGCTTGGAATAGAATTTCTAATGACGGATTTGGGTTAAATGTTTGTGAAAGTGTTTCTTCGTAATATGCTCACATTAAAACAGCAAAATCCGCCGCATGGA
>JBIKQC010000104.1:0-10712 GCA_044349855.1 Saprospira sp. | reverse complement strand
GCCTATAAGTCCTATTTCATAACTTATAATTTTTGTAATCTTTAATTTCTTTTTCATTTCAGAAAAAAGTGGCGCTGAACCAAATTGATAATCAGTATTATCCGTTAAATCTGCAACTTTAGTTTCTAAGCTATTGGATGATAAAATAATATTTTGATCCTTTGTTAAGAAAGAATCAAATGAAGTTACGCCAGCAAAATTGTGTTTTCCTATTATTTTTTTCAAGTTGAACTCGAAAAATTTCTCATTGAGCGGTGAAAAAAACTTTTCAGCTGTTTTCTTAATTTTGCTTTGTAATTTAACATGGTTATTATACCTGTCAAAATTTGCAAAATTTTGATTATATGTATCTTCTGAAGTATTAAGTAGGGAATTATTATTAAATAAATTAAGTCTATCTGCAGATTTCTGAGTTCTTTCATTTTGCTTTTTCCATTCAACCCTTGCCGTTTGTTGGCCAAATTCAGGCATCCACGAATCAAAACTGCAACCCCTGATGAGCAAAAGAAGCATTGCGGCAATAGACAAGTACTGCAACCTTTTTCTCCAAACAAATCTGCTTCGCAGTGTATTAAGCTCGGGAGTCATATTCTCCCAAATTTTGTCTATATTAAGCTGTTGTTCAATGCCGTACCAAACTGTTTCGGGTGCCTTTGCATTGATATGGTATGAAGATTTTATTTTATCGTCAAGAATCTTTTCATCATTTGCGGCCTCAACTGCGTGCAACTGCTCTTCAATTGAATTCCTTAGAAAGGCAGGCGCTACTGACTGAACATTGCCTGCAGCAACTTTCAAATGATTATCTATATTGTCTGAATCTATATCCAAATCATGGGCAATCCCATCCCAGAGCTCTTTTGGAGCCGGGTGATGAAAGGTATTCAATTTTTCATTTATATACCAAATTAGATTGTCCTTATTGGGATCAGTGTGTTCCATTCATTTCGAAGATCAAAGTTTTCAATAATAATCGGGCACGGTTAAGTTGTGATTTTGATGTACCCTCAGTTATGTTTAGCATATCAGCTATTTCTTTGTGGGCATAACCTTCAATTGCAAAAAGTTTAAGCACCATAGCTGCTTTTAATGGCAATTTTTTCATCATATTAAGCAGTTCATTGGCATTGAGAGTTGGTACAATATCATCAACTTCAACTTCAACTGCCTGCATGTAATTTAAGGCATTTTCCTGCTCTCTTTTCCGCTTTCTGTAATGGTCCAGTGCAGTATTTACGATAATTTTTCGGATCCAGGCTTTCAGTGGGCATTCAAACTTAAAAGTGTCAAGTCTTTTAAAAACTTTGATAAATGATTCCTGTAAAACATCACAGGCATCCTGTTCACTTTCACAATATATCAATGCTACACTGTACATGTCATCAGCATGTAGCCTGTACAGAATTTCCTGATAGCGCCTGTCATGGTTAACACAATGTAAAACCAATTCCTTATCAGTAATTTTTTGTAGTTCTTCAATCATGGCTTTATTTTAATCGAGATATGCAATAAGTCAAAAGGGGGATCTTAATGCTACTTCATCAGCTATTGTAAAAATTGTTGAAAAGTTATCAGTTGGACGTTAAAATCAATAATATGGTTGGAAAGACACCGTTAAGATAACGATGTCGCTTATAAGGCTATCATTAAAACAAATTAAGAAATTGGAATTTGGAGAAAACCTGCCAACATACCAAGAATAGCCCCTACAACAATTAGTTTCCACTCATCCTCCTGAAAAACTGGCCTGAGGAAGCCGACAAATTCATTTGGAGGAAGTTCAGACATTTTATCATTTAAAGTATGTTCAATGTCTAAAGCCTGTTTTGCATAATCGAACACTATATGAATATGTTCAGGAATTTCTTCCATAAGTCTTTTGCAGGCAATATTTTTCACACGATCATAACTTTCTGATCCTGATGTAATTCTAATCAATGCACTGGAATAACCGGCTGTATTGTCTATGCCCTCATTAACATGTTTTTCAATAATATGCACAAGATGATCTGATGCAGGGCCATTAAAAATAGCATCAAAAACTTTGGGCATTGTCATTATATTTTCAGCAATTATTCTTGAATAACCTTTTGAAACCTCTTTTTGACGCTTAATAAAGAGTCCCTGAAACTTAATCCCCAGAAAATAACGGGGTTCTACCGGATTGAAGATAAGTTTCAGTGCCAGCCAATTGGTAAGATAACCTACAATTAGTCCACCAAGAGGTAACATCCACCAATATGGATAGGGTATGTAAATTAGCGCCTGTATAATTCCAAAAAATGCCCCAAAATAGAATCCGGAAATTTCTATGAACTTGAACTCTTTATGGCCGACATCCAAAAAGATTTTGTTCAAAAGATTCTTATTCTCCATTAGCTGATCGACAGCCATTTTCTTAAGATTAAATATCTCAGTTATGTTAGTTTTTACTTCCTCCATAACTTCCTCAGTTACTTTTGGAATTTCTTTTGCTGCCCTTTGAAAAATGAGGTCTTTTTGTTTCGCAGATAAAAGTTTCCACATAGGAACTTCTTTAGAAAGGGCTTCCTCAAAAATCTGACGGGTGAGCTCCAGCATTCTGGGTTCCATTTCTTTCGCTACCACTTTTGGATTTATCCTAGCAAAAGTTTCCTCTATGTCTATTAGCTTGGAAGTGATCATATCTACTGACTTTGAAGCCATTTTTCCTGCTTTTTCAGGAACAATACCCTGCCAGCCGAAAATATTGTAACCTCTCCATTTAAATCCGACGTATTCTAAAGGATAAAATGTCATTTTTAATGCCAGTACATTTGTACCCCATCCTATTATACCTGCAACAAGAGGCATTAACAATTCAGGCCAGCCCGTGTGCTCGTAGTAAAAATTTCCTATTTCGGCTAATATTTCAAAAATTTTCATATGTAAAATAATAAGACTAATCTTTCAAAAAAATCGAAAGACCAAAGTTAATTAATTTGTTGCATAATGAAACACCAGGCAGCGTTTTTGGAAAAAATACTGTTAATTTTAAAAAAGTTCTAAAGAATTAACTGTCACTGATTATTTGTCAAACTATTTTTTTCGGAGTATTTTAAGCTTTTGTTATAAAAATGCTAAATTTGTTGTTACATTTATCAATAAATACAGAACTTAAAGTTGATTACTTAAAAATTAGTTAATGTATTAACCTTTGAAACTAAAAATTTACTCAGGAAAATGATCCGATCATCTAGACTTACAAAATGGGCAATTTTATTGCCATTATTCCTATCAATATTTGGTGTACAGGTTACAATGGCATCTCACATTGTTGGAGGGGATGCCTATTACACTTGCTTAGGCAATAACCAATACCAGGTTACCTTTGCCTTATATCGTGACTGTAGCGGTATCAATATGGATGCTAACCTATTCACAACTGTTAGCGCACCCGGCTGTGGGACATCCTTCAACGTTACGCTACAACCGGGGGCACGTTTCGGCGTAGAAATTACGCCTGTTTGCCCATCTCAGTTGCCTAGTACAACATGTGCAAACTTTAATGGCTCTATTCAGGGCACACAGGTTTATGAGTATACAGGTATTATTACTTTGCCCGCTGCCTGCGATATGTGGACAATCAGTTGGACTACCTGTTGCCGAAACGGAAATATAACCAACGGTGTTGCAAACAGCATGTATATTGAAACTCGAATCAATAATACTAATGGGATTTGTAATAATTCGGCAAGATTTACCTCTTTGCCTACACCTTACATTTGTGCAGGGCAGCAATTCTCGTTTAACCACGGAGCAATTGACATAGATGGAGATACACTCATTTACTCAATGATAAGCCCAATGGAAACAAGTGCAACCACCTTTTATACTTTCACAGGTGGAGCTACTCCCGCTCAGCCATTTTTTACAACTCCGGCAGCCAGTATGCAGTTTAACACCAATACAGGTCAGATGACATTCACACCCAGCGGTGCACAAACTGCCATTGCAGCTGTTCGAGTTTATGAAATCCGCAACGGAGATACTATCGGTGTTACCATGAGGGATATTCAGGTCGTAGTTTTACCTAACTGTACCAATACCTCAGTATCCGGATCTTCGCCCGTAGTTAGTGCCGGTGGTACTTTCGATCCAATCACACGTTCTTTTATTGTTTGTCAGTGTACAGACCTCGATTTTGTTATTCACGCAAGCGATCCCGATGGAGACACGCTCACTTTAGACCCAATTCAATCGAACATCGGAACAGTTTTCGGCCCATCAAACGTAGTAGTATTTCCTGTTTACCCGATTCCTAATCGAAGAGACACGCTTGACCTGTATATACGTATCCGAACCTGCGATGCTCCTTTGGGTGTAAATGGTTTTACAATTGTTATCACTGACAATGCCTGCCCAATTCCACTACCTGTATATTTGGGCTTTAATGTGATTATTCCCGGTGTCAATATTGTAGCGAGTGATACTGCTATTTGCGCTGGCATTGCCCAAACAGTACAATTGGGCGCACAAACTTTCTCAACATCGAATGCCTCAGTTCCAGGAACATATAACTGGGTACAGATATCCGGGCCACCATCAGTTATAAGCAACCCTTTAATAAACAATCCAACTATTTCTGTACCCGTCACTACAGTGCCAGGCGATCAAATTAGGGTAGCTGTTCAATTTATAACTACGCCTGACCCTATAACAGGAGCATCATGTATTACTGCCGATACGGTTGTGATCAGCATGGTCAATCTACCTCTAAACCTTTTGGTAGCTACTAATGATTCAACACTCTGCCAAAATGGTCTGCCAACTGCCGTACAGTTTAGTACTTCCATTTCCGGCCCTGGCATCAATCTCGTAAATGGGATATACTCTTGGTCAGGCATTCCATCAACCCGTGTTAATGACCTGAGCAGTACAACCATCAATAATCCGATTGGTCAGATTGCAGGTAACGCAGGTGATTCAGCAAGCTATATTATACAGTATACTTATGGTGCCTGTGTAGGTCGCGATACTGTAGAAGTGTATTTCAATCCAGGTTCACCGATAGCAACTCCTGCAATTGATACTATTTGCCCCGGCGATACTATTCAATTGAATGCAGTTCTTTCAGATACGTTTATCATCTTCAATCCTATTTGTGACGATTATACACTTTCTAATATCCCGCATGCGCCACTTGTAGGTACTGGAACAAATACAGGTTTGACTTGCGATGACTGTTTATCGGCCGCTTTGCCTATTGGATTTACTTTCAATTTTTACTGTACTCCATATACTCAGTTCCTGGCAGGTTCAAATGGTTTCATAACTTTTGATTTAGGTTCCTTTGCAAGCGGTTGCTGCTCCGGTGGTGTGTTGCCAAATGCAACAGACCCTGATAATTTAATTGCGCTACTTTGGGAGGACTTGAATCCCGGTACAGGTGGTACAGTTACATATTTTACAACAGGTATCGCGCCAAACCGTCGTTTGGCTGTTAATTACAATTCAGTTGCCTTCTTCGGTGGTGGTGGAACTGTAACCGGACAAATTGTTTTGCACGAAACAACCAATATTATTGACATTTTTATCAGCCCAATGACTCCTCCTGGCACATTTGACCTGATGACAATGGGTATTGAAAGTTCTGCTGGCACTTTCGGTGAGTCTGTCCCCGGCAGAAATGGCCAAAACTTTTCTATTCCAACAGCTGAAGGATGGCGTTTCGTACCTGTTCCTAATGCTATTTTTGCCCCTATCTCTTATCAATGGACACCTAATACTTTGATCTCTAACGATACAATTAGAAATCCTATTGTTTTTCCTTCCGGAAACATAACTTATTATGTTGACATTTCAGAAGGCAATTGTGTTATGAGAGACTCATCAGTTATTGTTGTTAATTCAAATATTCCGGCACCAATTGTCAATTGCGGAAACCCAGTTAACTATCCTACTGAAATTCTTTTTGAATGGGGTGGTTCAGCAGGCGCTACAAGCTGGTCCTACAGTCTTGACTCCGGTGTAAACTTTATTAGTGTGCCTCTTTCTCAGGACAGTCTTCTGTTGACAGGTTTCACAAATGGCGACTGTTTCCAGATTCAGGTTCGTGCCAATGGAGGAGCTTCAGGTCTTTGTCCAACAAATGCTGCTACATTGCAAACTTGTTGCACTACACCCTGTGTAAATCCAACTCAAATCAATTCTACTGCTTTTACCAATCTCAGTTGTTTTGAAAGCAATAATGGTACTATAACATTCCTGGCAACTTTAGGCGATGAAGGTCCAAACTACACAATGACCTTATTTAATGCTACTAATGGTACGTTTGTTCAAGGTCCTCAAATAAGCGCAACCGGTACAACTGTTTTCGACAGTTTAAATATTGGTTCTTACTACGTTTATGGCCAAGACGCATTTGGCTGTGTTGCAACTTCTGATACTGTTACACTTACTCAACCTACACTTTTGGAGGCAAATTTAGCTGCAACTACATTGACCTCCTGTTGGAATACTTCTGACGGTTCTGCTACAGTTGCACAAATTGGTGGCACTGCTCCATACAATTACATTTGGAGTGATCCTGCTTCTCAAACAACAGTTACAGCTACGGGTCTTACTTTAGGCAATTACACAGCTATAATTACAGACAACCAAGGATGTAGAGACACAGTCAGCAACATCAATGTTTTCGGACCATTTGCACAGGCGCCTTTTGTTTCTTTAGTTGTTAACCCTTCTTCCGGTTGCCCCGGTAACGGTAATGCTACTATTCTGTCTGTTCAGAGTATGGCAGGTAATCCAAACCCAGGTGGTCCTGGATCTCTTAGCTATGTATGGGCGAATCAGCTTGGATTGGTTATTGCAACTGATGTTCTTTCTGTACAAAACCTAATTTCAGGTAATTACTTCATTACTGTTACTGATACTTCCGGTTGCGTATTTATTGATACATTCACTGTAGCAGGTGCTCAGATTCAGATTGACGCAGCTGTTGTAACAAATCCTGACTGTAACTTCAACAATAATGGATCTATCGCCCTTACTGTAAGCGGTGATACAGGGTACAACTACTTTTGGAGCAATGGAGCTACAACAGGAAACATTACTGGATTAGGAGCAGGCACTTACAGTGTAACTGTAGTCGGTTTTAGCGGTTGTCAGGATACAGCTTCTTACACATTATCTTCAGGCGGACTATCAATTTCGGTTGTTGATTATGAAGGCAGAATCTGTAATGGCGCTTCTAACGGTTATATCAATATTGATACATCTACCTTTGGTGGCGGCACTATCAATTTCCTTTGGTCGAATGGCGCAGTTACTCAAAATGTAAGTGGCTTGACTGCCGGAACTTACACTGTAACAGTTTCACTCACAGGTTCAACAATTTGTGCTGATGACGATAGAACAGTTTCAGTAACAATTCTTGAATCATCTCCTTTACAGGCAAATGCAGGAGTTGTAAACTGCGGTGGTTTCATAGCTGCACCAAGCGGCGGATGGGCTACTTCTTACAGCTTTGAATGGAGCACAGGTGATACAACAGCACAAATCAGTGGTGTTGCTCCGGGTGCTTATGCAGTAACAATTACAGATGGAGAGGGATGTACTACTTCAGACAGCGTCAGCTATTCTATTCCTACTTTAGATGCATTTATCGGAACACTTCCGGGTGTAGTACTTGACAGTATTTTTGAAGGTTTGACTGCTCCAATGAGTGCTGGTACTATTACTCCTGAACCTGGTGTTAATTATACTTGGACTCCTGCAGTCAACGTAACATCACCAAATACGGCTCAGACTTCTTCCGTCAATACATTGACAGATAGCACTTATGTCTTTATAGTAACTGCTGATAATGGCGTATGTCAGTCATACGATACACTAACATTGGTTTTGGAATCTATCGATTTCACGGGTCTTCCTGAGGCGTTCTCACCAAATGGTGATGGGGTGAACGATATGTTCCGCCCAACTCCTTATCCTACTACTAATGTTGAAATACTTGACTTCATGATTTATAACCGTTGGGGTCAGCTTGTTTACAAGGCAGAAAACCAACAAGATGCAGTAGACGGTTGGGATGGAAACTTTAATGGCGTGCAGCAACCAAGAGATATTTACATTTTTGTATTCTCTTACCGCATTCCTGGTGATCCTACAATTTATACAATCCGTGGTCAGGTTACTCTTTTCAGATAATTCAAATTAACCTACATAATAAAGCCGCTCATTTTCGAGCGGCTTTTTTTATTTGTTCAAAAACTAATTTTATTAGCGCTCTTTCTTGCCTGGATTCATCAAAATATTTAAATTGCTTAAATCTAACTTAGTTTTTAAATGGCAATAATTACAAAAAGTATTTGGATATTATCTTTGATCAGCCTCTTTACAGATGCTGCCAGTGAAATGCTCTATCCTATTATGCCTATTTATCTAAAAACATTAGGTTTCTCCGTACTGCTCATTGGTATTTTGGAGGGAATAGCTGAAGCTGTTGCAGGTTTGAGCAAAGGCTATTTCGGCAAATGGTCAGACTTAAGCGGAAAAAGAGTACCATTCGTACAGTTGGGCTATTCACTTTCGGCAATTGCAAAACCGATTCAGGGTTTATTTATCTTCCCTTTCTGGATCTTTTTTGCCAGAACTGTAGATCGGCTGGGAAAAGGTATCAGAACCGGAGCTCGAGATGCAATTCTTTCTGATGAAGCAACAGCAGAAACCAAAGGCAGAGTTTTCGGATTTCACCGTTCTATGGATACTTTGGGTGCTGTCATCGGACCATCTCTTGCCCTACTCTATCTTTGGTTTTATCCTGAAAATTATCGGGAGTTATTTTTATTGGCCTTTCTGCCAGGTATTGGCGCTGTAATACTTTCTCTCTTTCTGAAAGAAAAAACAAAGATTTCCGTAACAAAAACTCATCTCCCAGGATTGATGGATTTTTTGAAATACTGGAAAGAAAGTCCTGTTGAATACAGAAAATTGCTCTTTGGGCTATTGTTTTTCAGTCTTTTCAACAGCTCTGATGTATTTCTGCTTTTACAGGCCAAAGAATCAGGTTTAAATGATTCAGAGGTAATAGGTATGTATATTTTTTACAACCTGATTTATGCGCTTTTTGCCTATCCTATCGGCATTTTGGCTGATAAATTGGGGCTAAAAAATATCTTTATTTTTGGTCTGTTGCTCTTTTCAATCGTATATTTTGGTATGGCCTTCAGCAATCATTGGACTGTCAGTGCTATACTTTTTTTAATTTACGGAATTTATGCTGCTTCTACAGAGGGCGTTTCCAAGGCATGGATCAGCAATATTGCCGAAAAATCTGATACAGCAACTGCAATAGGTACATATACTGCACTACAGAGTATCGCCGCATTGATTTCCAGCTCAATGGCAGGCCTGATTTGGTATTTTTGGGGTGCAGCATTTACCTTTATAATAACTGCAAGTGCAGCAATAATTTCAGCGTTTTACCTCTTCTTTTTCAGCAATTATATCAAGAAAACTTAGTCTGTGTAAGTTGTTATTATGAATAATCATAAAATCATAACCTTTTTTTCGTTTTAACTTGACATTGCATAAAAAGAGGTATAGATTTAAAACTTCTTATAAAACGATAAAAAAACGACCTCAATGATCATCAGATTTGGACTCGAATTGGGAGAACAGGCCTATCCGGCTTGGAATGAAAAAATTGATGCCTATGTCGGCGAATCAGGTCTGCTCCATTTATTGGAGGTTCATTTGGGCTTGGGTTATCCGGATAATCTGGACTTTTTGAGAGTAGAACAGTATCGTCAGGTATTGCAATATTATAAAGATAGGCATCCTAATGTTTTTTATGCTGAATCTTTCGAAGCGGATGCTTTAGCTACTGCAGATGCGCTTTTGAGCAGAAGGGATGAACTTTTGTTGGCTGCCTGGGATTTTATACCTGAGGAAAATATGCCGCTTCGGCTCAAAGTTTTAGCAGAGATTGAAACTTTATTAAGATTGTCCATACCCTCAGAACTTTCTGCAGGTTTTGCCGATCGTTTTGTGTTGGTTTTGAATTATCTGGAAGAAGAAATCGATTTACCGATAAAGGAAATTCAGCTGCATGAACCATTTGAACTGCTTCCCCCCTATTTGCAGCGTTTATTTATCTGTTTAGAAAATAGCGGTATAAAGCTCATTGTTGAGAATAATTCAATTAAAGAAACTGACAGCGATCTGTCTAATTTCAAAAATGCTTTACTGAAAAGACAATTTGTAAAAGGCAGTGCAAAGGCAGATGGCTCTCTGATTATCCTTCGCACAGGCAGCGAGTCTTATGCCGCTGCTTATCTTTCCAAATTTTTAAAGCTAAATCCCAATTTTCAACCACTCTGTCTTTTATCAGATAAAAACAGAGCCCTGGATAATGCACTGATTCAGGAAGGTTTGCCCAGTTTTGGTGTCCTCTCTGCATCACTGTCAAGACCTACCCTTCAGATTTTGAAATTGGCACCTGCCTTTCTTTGGAAGCCGGTGAATCCATATAAATTGCTGGAATTCTTATCTCTGCCAAATATTCCGATTCCAAAAGGATTAGCAATTAGGCTTGCCGCTGCCATATCAGAAAAACCGGGTCTGTTCAACAGCAGTTGGTATGGGAAGAAGAATGCGTATTTTGAAGATTTTGATGCTAAAATTGAAAAGGCAGACTCAAAAAAAGGATTCCTGCAAAAAGAAAAAAAGAAAGTCGAAAAAGAATATTT
>JBIKQC010000380.1:0-4984 GCA_044349855.1 Saprospira sp. | reverse complement strand
AGGAAGCCGAAGATGTTCAGATTTTGATAGAACTTTGTCCGAAGAAAAATATCAAATTGTCGGAAAAGGGTCTGGAAGAATTTCCGCAGGCGCTTCTGATGATGCCACATCTGGAAATTATCGACCTTTCGGGAAATGATATTGCTGAATTGCCCGAAGAATTATTTTCCATGAAAAATATTCTGAAACTTGATTTGAGCGGCAATCTTTTGGAATGGATTCCGGAAAATCTGTTTCAAATGGAAAAACTGCTTTGTCTTGATTTAAGCAATAATTTCCTGGAAGAAGCTCCTGAGTCAACAGGTAAAATAAGAGTATTAAATCTTGCCGGAAATGATTTCACCACGGCACAGCATCCTTTTTTAAGAAATAATAATGTGGAAAATGATGTTAATGGGTTTTATTTTAATTTTACAGATTTAGACAGTTCCGAAATTGATCAATTGGATGATTTATTACCGGAGATAGAGTTCTGTAGATATGCTCTTTGTTATTGCCTTTGCGGTGGTGGCTGTGATCAGGAATATTTCCCTTATGAGAAAATCTATGAATTTTCCGATGAATTGAAAGAGAATTCTCATAAACGCAAAAACAACTTCCGCCACAGATTTTATCAGTCAGGTGTTAATTTGAATGAATTATACGTTGACGCCTATGAAAAATTTGAATGCAATTGGTAAATTAATTGGTGCGATTCATAAACGCAAATAATAATATAAACTCCAAATAATAACTGCTATGGAAAATCAAGAATCATATATGCCGCAGCTGAAAGCCCTTATTTCAAGCGGCAGTCCGGATAATGTTGAACTTGCATATCAGTTAGCCTGCGGACTGAATCTGAAGGATGAGCTGATGCAGCCCTGGCTTGACTTGTGGGCAGTTTATTCGGAGCGGAAAGCAGAAGATGTTCAGATTATAACGGAACTATTTTCACTGAAAAATATCATATTGTCGGAAAAGGGTCTGGAAGAATTTCCGCAGACGCTTTTTATGATGCCACATTTGGAAATTATCGACCTTTCGGGAAATGATATTGCTGAATTGCCCGAAGAATTATTTTCCATGAAAAACATTCTGAAACTTGATTTGAGCGGCAATCTGCTGGAATCGGTTCCGGAAAATCTTTTTCAAATGGAAAGCCTACTCTGTCTTAATTTAAGAGACAATTACCTGGAAGAAGCTCCTGTTTCAACAGGTAAAATCAGAGCATTAAACCTTGCCGGAAATAATATCAAAGCGACGCAGCATCCCTTTTTTAAGATAAACAGTGCAGACTATGATATTAGCGGGTTCTTTATGGATTTTTCAGGATTGGAAAGATCCAAAATTGAGCAATTGAATGAATTATTACCGGAGATACTGTTCTGTAAATATTCCTTTTGCGAATGTGGAGGTTGTGATTTTGAATTCTACATCTATGATAATTTTTTAGAATATTCTCATGAATTGGAAGATGTTTCAAGTAAACATAAAAACAGCTTCCGTCTCCGTTTCTATAGGTCCAGTGTTAATTTAAATGATTTGTACTACGTTACCGATAGAGGATTTTACTGCAATTGGTAAATAAATTGCATGATATTCATAAACGCAAAACAATGAAAAATATAGCAATAATCCTGATCTGTGGAATCGTTTTGACTCAGCCCAAACATCTCTCCTTCGGAGTTCGGCAAACCGAAAAAACTGAATTAAGTACTGATAATTAAAATTTCGACACAAATTTTTTGAAGATTTTTTGAGTATGAACAAGGCGGAAAACGTTGACAACGGATACGTTGACGAGGCTTTTCAACGCAGTTCTGACCCAAAAAGCACAATAAAATGTGTCGAAATTTTAGTTAGAGGTACTTACTCTGCCATTGTGCCTCCCCTCTTTTTCAAGAGAGGGGAAACCCGAAGGGAGGGGTGAGTTAAACCCTGTTTCAGCCCCAGTGGGGCGATATCTTCAGGGGAAACCCGCAGGGAGGGGTAAGTTAAACCCTGTTTCAGCCACAGCGTGGCGATATCTGCCTGCTAATTTGCCCAAAACTAAAGCATAGATCTAACGATATTCTGTTCTCTGACAATCTGATTTCTGATAATCTGAATATTTTCCCACTCCTATCCTAAAAATTTTCTATGATAGAATTCTCTTCGTTTTAACATTCCGGTTACCCGGTAAAATCAATCACAATCGGCACTTATAGCCGGTTTTTAATCATTTTTTTTCAACACTGCCAAAGTGGCAAAACAGCTCTACAGGGGTTGGAATACTCATGCTTAAAGCGAAAAAATATGAATCTGGAAAGAATTAGAAACCGCACAGCACTGCTATGCCCAATTGGCAATCTGGCCTTCAGAACCAAAGCAATCGCACAACTTATGCATGCCACCCGCATTGAAAGTATTTTTATGGCAGAACAGTTTCAGGAACTGTTCTTCAGAATTCAGCTCATATACCCCGAGCTAAAATTGGCCCAAAACTTCAGAAAAAAAGACTATCTGATAAATTATAACATGATAGTAAAGGGATTTTTAAGTTTAGCCGATTTTACCGCTCACCTGGGTTTGGATATGAGCGGAGAAATAAAAGGCATGCCCCGTGAAAATTGGCTGCACCGTATCGACGAATGCCGGGAAAGTTCCCTTTCTTACGCTTTTAAAAAGTGCTTTCAGGAAGATCTTTACTATTCTTCTTCAAAGCCCATGAAGCCCAAAGGACATTCTCTGACACTGACAGATGTCTGCCCGAGTCCAAAAGAGATCGCAGATGCCGAACAATTTGCTGCTTTGCTTGTAAAGCAGATTCCTGCTGAATTCTTTGAAGAATACCGCAATGATATGGCAAGGTCACTCTATAAAATGATTGCACATAAAAAAGCGATTGCAAAGGGTTGGCTCCCCGAATTCAGACTCGAACTGATTCCCTTGGAAATTCAACATGGCATTTTTGAAAGACTCAAAGTTTATTATGATCAGTTAGCCTTCGATGCAATGGCCCGATTCAGTAAACTGGTCTGGTTGCATGCCAATGGCTTCGATTACTACACAGAGGATGACATTTTTACTTTCGACCAACACTATAACAATGACGGACTCAGCAAATGGCTGGAGAATAATTTGGGCCTTATTCATTATTATGATGATTACGAACTAATGGGACTTTCCGATTTTGAGGATGAACTTATCGGAATTTATCCGCCAAAATGTTAGGTTTTTTGGGGAATAGTACTGCGTTTATAAACGCTCTGATATTATTTAGGGCTTTTGTTTGTAAATTTGGAATATTATGTATATTGTGGATAAATGCAAATATTATATAATATGGATTTCCAAGAAAAAATTTAACTGCTTAAAATACAACCCTTTAAATTCCCTTTACCATGAAATCATTTTTTATTAATATTCTTCGTAGACTTGAACTAAATGCTCACGATGGCAGACCTCTATGGCAATATGTTCTCAGCACTGTTGAATATAATGACCTCAAACAACTTCGCATTGTTAATTTCTAAAATTCAAGACCAAAGGTTTGATGCTTTAGCAGACATTTGTATATTGTGTAAAATTTTAATAAAATCTAATACTAATCGATAATGGACTTGAAATTAATTAAACCAAGAGATTTTGTAGATTTTTTCATCTTCGCTTTAAAGGATACTGACTCCAATAGAGCGGAGTCATTAATTTTAGAGCTTAATTTCTTTATTCAACAAAAAGGACTAACAATAACAAATCTTTATGATTTGATTAAAAATATTTCGGTAGACGATTTAAAAAACTTCAAAAATAAAACAGCAAAAATTGCCCCAATCTATTCGATTCTTCTTTCAGGAATAACGAATATGTCCGATGTTGATTTTTCTGATTTTTTAAAAACCATTACTATTGACCTTTCTCTATTTAGTGTAGATTTTCTGAATATTGACCTTCGTATTCTCAATGACGGAAAATTTATACCCGGTTTATTAAAAAACAATCTGGATAAAATTGGGCCAACTATAAAGGATATTTTTGATAATCATAGAATTTATAAAGGAACAGCTAATCACTCTACACAAGAAGCTTTGAACGCCTTCATAAAGAAACTTATTGAACAAAGTGATGGAATTTTAAATAAATATCATCAGCTTACTCTTGGCATTGACATCACCAAAGGAATAATTGATTTTTCGGAAGATAACCTACTTCAAAATCTGCAAATAATATATAGAAATATCATCCCAAATATTCAAGAAAAATATAATTATCAAAAAATATTTGAATTGTATTTCTCTGAAAATCATCCTAAATTAATTAACTTAAAAAACAACGATAAAAAACTAGAAATAATTGGACATTTTATAAAACCCCAAAAAACCAAAGAACGTATACGACAGACAGTTGAAGGGAATTCAAAAGTAATTGGGTTCAAACAGATTATATACAACTTACTCATTGGGGGGAATTATATTGGAAACACCTTGTTTGCTCATAAGATGTACGCAAATTTACAATTTATATCCATATTAAATAAATTTATTGATAATAACCTAAAAAGTTATCCCATTGCAGATAGGGATTTGATCAATTCTCTCATTGCTCAAAACCAAAATGACCTGATCGCACACCCCGAAGCAGTTAAAATATTCTTTGAGATTTTGACACCGCTTGTACCTGCTGCTAAAGAACAAGCCGGCGGGATAGAATTCGGCACTTCAAGGTTTTCTGATTCCACGTATTATATTTACCCTCAACATGCATTTTTCAATGAAAATACCATTGATTTTTACATATTTGGGAACGCAATTTACACTGTTTTACGTAAACAGGTGACCCCAATTGATGAAATTACACTATTTGATGAAATAAGAAGAGAAACCGGAATAAAGTTGAATAAAAATCAGAAAAACCTGATAGATTCAATTATGGACATTGTCCCTGAATTTGTAAAATTCACGGATGAATACGGCATGAATTATTATGAAATCAGATTCGACCGACTCAGTTCTATAGGCGATGA
>JBIKQC010000103.1:0-10752 GCA_044349855.1 Saprospira sp. | reverse complement strand
AATGACATAGACAGATATAATGATTTTATAATTCATTTGACTGATGTTTTTTCACTTATAATTCATTATTTCAGCACATAGACCAAACTTCTGGCCTTTTTCGCTTCTGTAAATCCCGGGCAGTTGACCAAAATTTCCTCGAAAATATAAATATCTCCTTTTACTGCTTTAGCAATCAATGCTTTTGCAGGTTCTCCGAAAGCATCGCTGTTATTTTTAACTGATTCCCGTTTAGCATCTGAAGAAATCCGAGTCAGATTAAATCCTGTACAAAGGCAAAGAACAGGAATTGAACTTGTGTTTTTAAGCATCAGCTGGCCCTGCTTTTTAAAAGTCACAGCTGTCATTTCACCATTTTCTTCAAAATTCAGGCAGGGCTCCGGCAAAGGAAAGTTCACTGTTTCTCCAATTAATATCCCATAAGAATCAGTTTCACTGTCTTCTGCCGTAATCTCTACCGCGATATTCGGTTCTTTGATAAAAAGACGGAAGAGAGTTGGATCTTCTGTCCTTTCTATAGTACCTGCAGTTGTTTTCAATGTAATATTCTCGGCTTTTAATCCTTCCGGAACTGTGATTCTGACCCCATTATACTCTCCGGCATAAATATAAGACAGGTAATCTTCTTCCCGTCCCTCCATTGTGATGACTATATTGTATTCATCGGGTGGATTTTCAATATACAAATCGGGTACTATTGTTTCTTCAATACTGCTGCTGCCATCGGTATAAAATCCCATTAGGGCTAGAGGCAGAGCACAGCTGCTGTTGAGCAATAAAATAACCAGGACTGAGAACAAAATATTTTTATATTTCAACATATAAATCAATCTTTCAGTGCATTTTCAAAAAACTTGAAAACGGAAGAATACTTAAAGCCTTCTTCCGTTGTATTTATTTCATTTCAGCTACTGTCTGTAGACAGATGTTAGTATTTATTTATTCAAAATACCCATAATCTCGTCGAGCTTAGGTTCGAGGATGATTTCTGTGCGGCGGTTGATACCCTTTCCTTTTTCATCACTGTTGGAAGCTTTTGGTGCATGTTCGCCACGGCCGGCAGCAGTCAAACGGGAAGGGTCAACACCATTTTTGATCAATTCCTGTGTAACTGACATTGCACGACTGGTACTCAGGTCCCAATTCATTTTATCATCACCGTCAGAGTCTGTATGTCCTTCAACAAGAATGGAAAGGTCATTGCCTTTTGTCAGAACACCTGCTATTGATTTCAGTGCATCCAAACCGCGTTTGTCAATTTTGGAAGAGCCCGAAGCAAAGAGCAGTTTTTGGCTCAAAGATACATATACTTTACCGTTACGGATTTCAACGCCCAAGTCACCTGCATCAGCAAAGCCTTTGAGTGCTTCCAAGAGTTTATTGCGAAGTGCATCCGTCTGAGCATCGCGTTCTTTGATTGCTGATTCAAGGTCCTTGATTCGTTTTTCACGCCCGGCCAATTCTGCCTCCAATTCTTTTTTATATTTTTGAAGATCGGTAATGTTAGCATCCTTTCCTTCAAGATCCTTTCTCAAACGCTCAAATGCTTCGCGTTCTTTGCGCAGATTGTCTTCAAGTTCGCGAAGAGAACTTTCTCTACGCTCCAATTCACGGGTACGCTCGATAAGTTTCTCATCCAAAATTCTTTTTTGGGCAGAAGCCTCTTCTTTCAATTTTTCATTCAGGGCAAGCAATTTATCGAAAGATTCTTCAATCTCTTTTTTCAGTTTTTGCTGTTGAGCATAGCTTTCGCGTAAAAGATCATAGTCAGTTTTCATCTGCTTAAAGTCTTTGTCCAGTTTAGCAAGGGTTTCAGCTGTTTCTTTCATCTTTGCTTCTGATTCCTGACGGGCTGCAGCATCAAGGGCTGCCTGATTTTGTGCCGTTTTACGAGCTTCTGTTTCTTCGAGAAACTTGCGGTTTGAGACGCAGGAGGTCATAAGTCCCAACAAAAGAAACAGCGTAAAAATTTTGTTCATTCTTGTCATCATAATTAGGTAATATGGTTAATTTGTCTGTTTATTCCAGCTTCAATTCAAATACAAAAGGTGGTTTTTTATAATTTTTAATCCCTTTCCATCTGCCGCAGGCTTCTATCGTCAGTTTTTCTTCAGGAAATTTACTGTTTTCCAACACAGCGGCAATCAACATGGCTTTTTGACCGGACATTCTCCACAAATCCTGCGTTTTTGTCCCCTCATCTGCATAAGCACAAATTCTAAGACTTCTATCAAAATGCGGTTTTAATATTTCAGTCAGTTTTTCCAAAAATTTTCTGCCGTTTGCACTCAGATAATAGGCACTTTGCATGAGCAGAGAATCACTAATGATTATAAAAACATCAGCTTTGTCCTCATAAATATAACAATTTGGGCCTAAAAAACCTGTCAGAGAATCATTCAACTTTTTACTCAACACCTTTGCATTGTTATCAATAACAGCCTCTTGCATTTCTTTTGCAGCTAATACCTTTTGAAGTACAGCTGCGGTCTCTACTGTCTGTTTTAATGAATCTGAAAGCAGCTTTGAGCTGTTCTGATTTTCTGACAGCTGCCTTTGAATCTCACTACTCTGCAATTTCAATGCTGACAATTCTGTAGAAAGATTAGATTCGGATGCGCTACTGTTTTCTTTGCATTTCTGCCACTCTCTTCTTGCTTCTGCCAAACTTCGTTTCAGGCTGTCAACCCTGAAGTTCAGTGTCTGAACACTGTCCTTCAAATTTTTCTGTGCTGACAGTTCATTATTAATAAAAAACAGACAGCAAAGTATAAATAATTTTATATATATATTATTCATTATCAAAATATCAATTATTCCTTCTCATCCATTCCGAAGCAACAACGGTTGCTGCACAGGCCACATTCAGCGATTCAACATTGGCGGCCATTGGTATTGTCAGCCAGCCATCAATCAGATTTCTCAAATTTTCATTTACTCCTTCAGTTTCATTGCCCATAACAAAGATACAATGTTTTTTGAAAGCTTGATTATAAATATCTTTTCCTTCTTCACCTGCCAATCCGTAAACGGAGTAACCCTGATTTTTTGCTGCTCTAAGCGCATCAGGTAAGGTTTCACATTTCAAAAGCTGACTTTTAAACAGCACTCCTGCAGAGGCTTTCACCACCAGCGGATTGAGTTTGGATGAGCCTTTCAGCGGCAGTATAACGCCCATACCCAATGCTGTTGCCGAGCGGATAATCATCCCTACATTTGCTGGAGTAGTAACTCCATCCAGTGCCAACCAGCCTTTAGCTTCGTTTCCTGCTGTATTGTTATTAAAATACTGTATGGCATTATCCATACCCGGTGCAACTACGTCTGCTGCAATTCCCTGATCCTGATTAGGGTTCTTGGAAATGCGGGAAACCTCTTCAGGACTCACCCACATTGGCTCCACTCCACGCTGTTTACAAAGGTTGAGGATATCTTTTATTATATCTCCCTTCGATTTATTGGCAATGAGCAGCTTGGCAATCGACACATCTTCCATTTCAAGAAGTTCCAAAACCGGTTTTCTTCCGTAAACAGTGATATAGGTATCGCGCGGATGTTTCTGATAGGTCATTAAGTTGTTTATATTAAATCATTAGATTGCCAACTCTTGGAAATCCTACTTCGCAGTGTACTTTCTGAGCCTGAACAATGTGCCGTTCAATGTGGTAAACCAGATATTGCAGCATATCGCCAAGTTTTAACCTGAAAAGGGGTACTAAGGGCAAAGTGACTTTTATTTGTTCCAAATGCAGCGCTTTGGACACTGAAAGCAAATTCAGTAATTGCGCTGAATATTGAAAGTAATTTTCAACTACTAAAGATGCGGCCCCTTCAATTGTAGATTCAGGCCGCAATTTATTGGGACATTTGGAAAAACGCTGAATACTGTTATCATCTTTGATCCTAATAGAGCTCAACAGATATTTTCCTAAAAATCCGGATCGAAAAGCAGTCCCATCCGCTGTTATATTGAATGTTTTACCTTTAAGAACTGCCTGATCAATTTTTGGCAGATAAAGTTCCAATTGCAGTACTAAGTGCTGTAGACATTCCACAATACTCCAACACTCCGGACGGGGCTTCCACTGAAGCTGCGCATCGGCCAGGATTGCAAAATCACGTGCTGAAATCTCATTAAGCCGTTTGAGCAGTTTTGATAAGTCATCTGTAATATTGGAATGATCTGCATCCATATTTTACGGTACTATAGCCGCAAATAACAGATAAATACCTGTTCCTATTGCAACAAGTCCACCAATTACCTGATAAGGAGAAAGTTTTTTACGTACTTCTTCCGCTTTTTCCTTAGATTTTTCATCATTGGCAATCCATTGCTGAACCATCGGAAATCCCAATAAGAAACCGACTAATGCTGTAGCAGCAATGCAGACAAAATTAATAAGTTTTGTAAACATATCTTCCTGAATGGTAAATGCATCCAACAATTTCAGCACAGATAGAATCATGGCAACTACACCAATCACTGCCTGATAAGGAACTGCTTTCTCCAAATAACCTTTGGCTGAAGGAATTTTCTCAATAACAAAATTGAAGGCAGCAAGTGCACCTGCGATAATCGCCAGCAAGCCGAAAATAAATAATGACATTATTCTGAGTAAAATTAGTGAAAGTAAATTAAATGAATAGAGCACCTTTTGCTCGCTACGAAAGCAATATTACAAAATTTCCTGATTATTGAAGCAGATGCTTAAGATTTTTTTAATTGCCTGCAGTTGTCACAAATTTATGTTTAAGTTCTCCGCCCTCTCCTATCCTGAGGCTGCAGTTTATAAACATCCAAAAAATAGAGCATTTTAATGGAAAACTGATTCAGATTATTGTCGTCAAACATGCTGGAAAAATTGCTTAAATAGTTGTATTCCAACTGTGTAGAAGAATTTAATACCATGTTTTTCCAAACCAGATTCAGCTCTGAACCCGGCGCAAAACGCCAACGAAAGATGAGGTCAACATTGAAGGCATTGTAGTTCTGATCATGAACCCCTGCATAGGCCGTAGCAGCCAAATTCCCATCGGGCTGCAGTTCGTAAAAATGATTGTATTTTACCAATGCCCAATAATGTCGGGCGCTGAAACTTAGGGAAATGACTTCATTGAACAGATAATTGAAAGTAATCCGATTTTCCAATGTCTGATAATATCTGGAACCGAAGATGATATTGAGGCTCCCATCGGTATCTGTAAACCTTCTTACATAACCTATATTATTTCTGCGCAGTGCAGTATTCTGGAGTAAAACCATGTTGAAACGGTCACTGAATCTGAACCTGGGACTCAGTTCACCTTCTACGATATCTGCATTCTTCCATTCGTCGGTTTTATTATGAAAACGTCGGTAGGACAATTCTCCATCCAGTGCAAAAGGCTTGCGGTAATCGCTGGAAAAGAAACTGCCAATTCTGCCCCAAACAGGCTTCAACCATGGCTGTGCATCTACCCTTGCTTCATAAAAATCATTATAGCCAAAGGGCTGATAGGCAAAATCCAAACCTGCTGTCATGAATTTTTTTGTCGTACCGAAAATATTGCCATAGACCTCCACCCGCATAAACTCTGAGGGATTGTACAAATAATCCATATAGGTACCCAAGGTCATGCGCAGATTATTGTAAATCCAGAAGGGTTCAAAAATATTATAAGTGGCAGAAACTGTCGTGGTCATGAAATTTGTCCTGCCAACAAAACCCAAGTCATTGATATTGAAATTTTTGCTCATAATGCTGTGACCTGCACTATACCTGAGTTTCCCGCCGATTTTAGCAAAATTGAGCGCCGATTTATAACCTGCCTGAGATTTTGTAATGAACAGTTGAGGATCCAAAAAACGATGACTGTAAGCGGCATTTCCTGAAACTGCATATTGATTTTTCTTATCAGTCAGACGGAATTCAGTACCGGTCACATTGGCATCTGTAAAATCGCCGGCACGCATGGTATTGGTATTGACTAGACTCACATAGGAATTATTCCGCAACTGCTGATCCAGCACAAAAACATTATAGTTGATGAGCGGCTCCGTCATTAGTTTACGGATTTCTTCAGAATCCAGATTTTGAATTTTTGCAAAAGCCGGAGCTGTAACTGCATTAAAAACACCGATTCCAAGCCCTTTTTTTGTACGTCCCGATACTTTCAGCGCATTCACCAGCTGTGTCCTGTCCGGATTTCTGAGCACTGTTTCGAGTGAATCGTTCACTTGTCCATACACCGTTCCATAACGGGATGGCGTAGACCCTACCCTTCTGGAGTAAAAGAGTCCGGCGCGATTAAAAATAGCAGTGCCCTCGGTAAAAAATGGCCGGCGCTCAGCATAATAAATTTCAAAAGGACTGATATTGA
The DNA here is from genome assembly GCA_044349855.1 of Saprospira sp. Classification (GTDB taxonomy): domain Bacteria; phylum Bacteroidota; class Bacteroidia; order Chitinophagales; family Saprospiraceae; genus Saprospira. The sequence goes on along the minus strand of JBIKQC010000103.1, from coordinate 4,392 downwards.
ATTCCAAATTATCGAATTGCACATCGCCAAAATCGGGAATTAGGGCCACGTCCAACGTAAAACTTTCGTTGATACCGTACTTTAGATCTGTTCCGGCTGTACCGGTAGGACGAACTGCAGGTGTAGCGGGGTTTCCATCATCCTCTACACGCAGATAAGCAGCTGCATAAGGCGTAAAAGAAAGTCTCAAAGGCGGTTTTATGCGTTCAATACCTGTAAGAATGCCGTATTGCTGTACTTCTCCATTCACTTCCGGATCGATGGCACTCCAATAGGAACTTTCGCGCAAACGGCGGATAGACCTTCTGAAATTGATACCCCAGGTCTGTACCTCATTTTTTGGAAATCGGAGTTGGGAATAAGGGATTTCCATCTCTACAATCCAGCCATCCTCCACTACTTTCACAGCGCTTTTCCAGGCTGCATCCCACACATTGTCACCATCAGCAGCATCGCCCTGAACTCCGGCAGCTGTAACGGTGAAGCTGAAGTTATTTTGTTGTGTGAACATCCCATCTACGTAAACGGTAAAATGATCTGCATTAACAGATTGAATATCATCTCGAACGCTCAGTTGGCGCAGTATGGAATCGGGGGATGTATCCAACATTTTTGCCCCGATGTAAATAGCATCTGTAGTATAAACTATTTTTACCTCAGTTTGCATATGAGGAGGCGTACTCGGCCGCGGTGAGTTCTCGGTAAAGCCCTCGGCAACAGGGGCCTGCTGCCAAAAATCTTCATTGAGTTGGCCGTCTATCTTAGGCCCTTTTTCCACATAAACAGCTTTAATCTCCTTCTTGGAAGCGCTATTTTGAGCAGAAAGCAGGTTGGCAAATAATAAAATAAAAAGGTACAGGTAAAGCTTCACTCCTATAGGCATGGCGAATGGTTTTTGGACTTTTGCTTTGTATTAGCAATAAATGCTTAAACAACAGGCCAAAAATAGCGCTCAAAGCTTAAGCAGCAAAATTATTTCGATGAAAGCCTTTATAATACAGTTAAAAAGAAAATAGACTTCTATCTGATATGATGACATCAGAAATAAATTGATTGCGGTTCTTTGAGGTGAGGAGTATCATATTCAGCACTTGGTTTTTCAAATTTTTCTTTAGTATATTTCATCGTTTTAATCTTCCAATAGTTTTTCCAATGCATTTTGCAATAGTTCTTTGTCTGGCATATACAATTGGTATTTACTCAACAGCACTTTATTGGTAATACTTTCGATGGCATATTCTACTAAAATATGGTTCTTTTTAGCACCCAATATTATCCCAATTGGCTCGTTATCGCCTTCGCTGGCCTCTTCCTTCTTAAAATAATTGAGATAAAGGTTCATCTGCCCAATATCTAAATGGTCTATTTCGCCCCGCTTCAAATCGACTAACACAAAGCATTTCAATATACGGTGATAAAACAGCAGATCTAAATAAAAGTGCTTGCCGCCAATACTCATGCGGTATTGCCTGCCAATAAAAGCAAAACCTTTGCCCATTTCCATAATGAACTGTTGCAGATTGGAAATGATTTTTTCTTCCAGTTCGCTTTCTAAATATTGATGCTGCTCCGGTATATTTAAAAATTCTAAAACAAATGGGTCTTTTATTAGATCATCGGCGGTTTCTATCACATGCCCTTCCTTGGCAAGTTTTAATACGCCTTCTTTATCTTTGCTAAGTGCCAATCGCTCAAACAATGAGGTTTTCATTTGGCGTTTCAATTCTCTTACACTCCAGCGTTCCTGTTGGCATTGCTTGCTGTAAAAACTTATTTCTAAAGGATTATCGGCTTTTAGTATTTCGTAATAATGGCTCCAGGTCAATAAGTGGGACAGTGTTCCACTTATTGGGAAACACTGGTATAGTTTACGCATATACAGCAAGTTAGAACGGCCAAAACCTTTGCCATACAATAAAGTTAAGTCTGATGAAAGCCGCTCGAAAAGCTGTGAGCCATATTCCGCTCGTTCCTTTCCCTTTTGCTCAAACTCAACTATATGCTGCCCTATATGCCAATAGGTTTGTACCAAAATAGTATTGACAGCCATTGCCGCCTGCTGCCTGCCGCTTTTCAGCAAACTGCCTATTTGGGTAATCAGTTGCTCGTAAGGTGCTTTTTCTATATCCATCGTCTGAACTATGATTTATTTAATTTTTGAGCTTGCATGATTTCAGTCTTAAACTTCACATCAAAGTTCAGACTTTTCCTCCCGCTTATAAGGCCTGATAATCAATCTCAAAGCCTTATCATAGGTAAAATAACTATAAGCCCAGGTAAAAATTGCTGCAACCTTATTGCGGAAACCCACCAATGACATCAGGTGTACAAACATCCAGATAAACCAGGCAATTGTACCGCCGGTCTTATAATTTGGGAGATCCACTACTGCTCTATTGCGGCCCACAACTGCCATAGATCCTTTATTTTTATAAACAAATCCCTTGGTCGGGAGTTTCCGGGCAATCAATTTCAGATTTTTAACAAAATGAGCAGCCATATCTATTGCCACTGGAGCTACCTGCGGATGTCCGTTGGGATAGTCAGTGCAGGGCAGATAGGCGATATCGCCCATGGCATAAATGTCATCATAACCCAGTATTTTCAGATTTTCATCCACCTGTATTCTGCCGTTGGGAAGAATCGTAGCCTTTTCCAAACCAATGGGCGGATCTGCTTTTACACCTGCAGCCCAGATGACTGTATCTGTAGGAAATTTTTCAGTATTATTCAGTGTCAGGTCATCGCCGTCATAATCAGTCACTGCAGTTTTTAGGTAAACATTTACACCCATTTTCCGCAGATATTCCAGCGCTTTTTGAGAAAGCGTCGGATGCAGCATATCCAAAATCCGCTCCCCGCGCTGAAAAAGACTTATCTGCATGCGCTCGATATTCAGTTCAGGATAATCTTTTGGCAGGATATGGTTTTTCATTTCGGCCAAGGCACCGGCCAGCTCTACTCCGGTAGGACCACCGCCCACAATAGCGATATTGAGCAGCTCCGCACGTTTTTCTTCAGATTCCTCCATCACAGCCAATTCCATATTCTGAAGTATATAACTCCTCAAATTCAGGGCTTCGGGAATGGATTTCAAGGACATAAACATCCCTTTTTTTGCTTCAAACTGGAAGAAATTTGTTCTTGTACCGGTGGCAATAACCAGCATATCATATTCCAAAAGTTCTTCTGCTACAGATGTTTGCAGTCTGACTGTTTTAGTTTCTGTATTCACCCTAGTGACATCCCCCCAATAAAAACGAAAGTTTTTATAGCGTTGCAAAAGCCGTCTGATAGGATAGGAAATTGTTCCCGTTTCCAAACCTGCGGTCGCTACCTGATAAAGCAAAGGCTGAAAACAGTGGTAGTTGTTTCTGTCGATCAGTACTATTTCAAATTCGCTCTTACTGAGCGATTTTGCCAAGTGTATGCCTGCAAAGCCTGCGCCTATGATGACAATGCGCTTTTTGTTGGGATCTTTATTAGTATGATCTGACATTGTAATACTGATTTGGAGATTAAATTAGTGCCAAAGTGTTGGTATGACATACCGCAAAGTAATTCCACCCCTTGCCAGACTCGTTCGGGGTTTGCCCAAAATCGGCATCCAGTCGATGGAAATGTCCATCGGGATATGTGTAAAGGTATAAGAAGCACCTATTGCGGCAGCAATGCCGCCTCCAAAGATAAGGTCCTGTCCCTGTGGAGTATACAGGCCCAAAAATGGCCCAAGTCCGGCAAAGCCGGAGAAACCGGTATCAAAGCCTAAATCAAGATGATAATAGCACAGACCCTGTACGACATAACCATTGGTTTGTATAATCGGTTTTTTTCCCAGAACCCGCTCATCCAGTTGAAATCCGGCCATGACCTCCCATGCCAGTTGCGGATCGGGATCATAGAGAAAAAACTGCTTATAGGTGATCATAAAATCCGTTCCGAAACGGCCGCCTATGGCATTGTCGAAATATTGTGCCCTTACTGAGCCGGACAATATGAGCATAGCGGACAAAAGGTATAAGAGGCTTTTTAAATTTTTCATAAGCAATAGTTGGTAGTTATATCGTCTGACAATATTCAGATATTTTAACGAATAAGCCGATATTTTAATACAAGTTTATAAAAAAACTGTCAAAGTCATAATATGTATCCAAAAAAAAAGCCCAGAGCATTTAACCCTGAGCTTATATTGATTTCGTTCAAATGAATTATTCTTCTAAATTACTAAGCATTAATCGACAATTCTCAAATTATAGAGCTCTCTCGTCTTTGGGACGAGATCGGTTCTCAAATTATAAAGTTCAATTCTCAAATTATAGAGCTCACTCCGTTCGGTTATCAAATTAAATATTTTTTATTTCTGATAATATCCTTTATCATTATAATCTCTTA
>JBIKQC010000549.1:0-3065 GCA_044349855.1 Saprospira sp. | reverse complement strand
CTCAAATTCGTCTAAGGTAAAATCAAGCGTATTGCCCGTTATTAGAAAATCTGCACTAGAAGCAGCTGCTAACGCTAAAAACTTATTATCACTGGTATCTGTCAACACATCAACTTTAATATCAGTATTAAAAAACAGAGAGTTGGATTTAAGTGCCGCCAAAACTATATCAGCTTTCGCTTTAAAATCTTTAAATCTCGAAAATTTATCTCTTCACAAAACACCTATATATTCATCAAACACATCATCCGACAAGCACAGCAAAACTGATTTTGTAAGAACAAGATTATATAGTATTTGTGTGGGATCTGAATTCGAAATTAGAGCTGAGACAACAACATTTGTATCAAGAATTATCTTTTACATCTCTTACTGCTTTTATTTCCTTTTCAATTTCTTCATCCGTCATATCTGATAACTTATATTCTTCGGCCATCTCGTTGCACTCCAAAATTGCTTTTTTCGCATTTTCAAGACTTATTTTTTCTAATAGGTCAGTGAATTTTATCTCTTTTCCGAATTCTAGGTTATACTTTTTTAAATCCGATTCGCTGATTTTTACCTGAACAGTTTTCATGCTTTCATTTTTTAGGATATTTTAATAAATACTGTATGCCTGAAATTATTAGTCATTTATTACTTAGAAAGTTCAAAATAATAAGTGAATCTGATTGAAGCAAAAAAACATTTGAAGAAAAAAAACACACATTCGTCTAACTAAGTTTTTTAAAGGAATTCCTTTGATGATCTTTGAGTTCTGAATCATTCGGGCCTTGTCCGAGGGGATTGAAATTAACTAAAATAATACAAAATTATCTATGAAAACATTTCTTCGCGAATTTTTTGCCTCATTTTTGGGTATCATATTCGGTATGCTTACAATAGGCCTCATTGTGGTGCTTATCATTTCCAGCATCGGTAGTGGTAAACCCAAAACCAAACCGAATTCCATTTTAAAACTCACTTTTGCAAAGCCAATTCCGGAATTGACAAACAATGTGGAATCAGATCCCTTTAGTTTGGACTTCAGTGGCCTATTTGGTGAAAATATCGGTTTGGATGATATCCGTAAACTGATTGAACATGCTAAAACAGATCCAAATATTAAGGGAATTTATATGGATTTAGAAGGCGCTCCCGGTGGATTTGCCACCATGAAAAAATTGCACGAAAGCCTCAATTCCTTCAAGGCTGCGGGTAAATTTGTTATTTCCTACAGCACTGCTTACAGTCAAAAAACATACTATTTGGCCTCAGCTGCCGAGAAAGTGTATCTGCACCCTATGGGCGGATTGGAGTTTATGGGCTTTGCTGGACAAATCATGTACTATAAAGGCTTGATGGATAAAGTAGGTGTAAAAGCTCAAATTTATTATGCAGGCCGTTTCAAAAGTGCTACTGAGCCCTTTCGCCGCAGTGATATGAGTCCGGAAAATCGCAAGCAGGTGAGCGAATATATTGGCGGAGCATACCGTCAGTACCTCGAAGTTATCGGCAAAAGCCGTAAAATTTCACCCGATTCACTTTATGCGATTGCAGATAATGCACTGATTCGCAATGCCAACGATGCCGTGAAATACGGATTGGCCGACGGGCTGAAATACAAAGATGAAATTATCGATGATCTGCGCAAGCGCGTAGGTATTGCAGATGACAAAAAGAAAGAATTGGAAGTAGTGAGTTTGGAAAAATACTACGAAATTAACAAATCGAAACTGAACAAGTCAAAGGTAAAAGGCAGCAAAATCGCTGTTGTTTACGCTGAGGGCAGCATTGTTGATGGTGAAGGCGGTCAAGGTTCTATCGGTGGCGACAAATATGCCAAAATTATCCGTGACCTTCGCAAAGAAGACGATGTAAAAGCAATTGTTCTCCGTGTAAATTCCGGTGGCGGATCTGCGCTTGCTTCAGAAATTATTTGGCGCGAAATTGAGAAAGCCAAGGAAAAAGGCATCAAAGTAGTGACCTCTATGGGTGATGTAGCTGCTTCGGGCGGATATTATATTGCTGCTAATTCAAATAAAATATTCGCTGAAACCAATACCATCACAGGTTCTATCGGTGTTTTTGGTATGATTCCAAATACACGTGAACTATTTGAAAAACATATGGGGCTCACAATGGATACTGTAAAAACAGGTCGATTCTCCACAATGAGCAGCGATGGCGGAATGTTTTATGCTTTTAATGATGAGGAAGGAAAAATCATCACTCAGTCAATTGAAGAGATTTATGATATTTTCAAAAACAGAGTGAGCGAAGGCCGCAGCAAATCGGGTAGAGATATGCCGCGTGCACATGTTGATACAATTGCAGAAGGCCGTGTTTGGTTGGGTAATGTTGCTAAAGAAATCGGCTTGGTGGATGAACTGGGCGGATTGGATGATGCCATCAAAGCTGCAGCAAAATTGGCCAATCTGACTGATTACAAAATCAGTTCTTTCCCTAAAACCAAAAGCTTTGAACAAACACTGATGAGCTTTGGCGATGATGATAATAAAAAGGCTGCTTTCCGTCCCGAGTTTATTCAGGATGCAATCAGTGCTTCTATCTTTGGAGAAGATCTGGCTAAATTACTCAGAACAATTAGAGAAATCAAGGATTGTAAGGGTGCTCAGGCAAGAATGCCTTATGAGGTGATAATAAGATAAAAGATAAAAGAGGAAAAAATTGAGCTTTTTGAAGAGAAAGTAAAATCTAATCTTTTGTAATAGAATGTAAAAGTCGCCTTTTGGGCGGCTTTTTTGGTATTTGTTCTATTTCCAAAATTCATCATTGTTCCAATTTCCAGGAAACCCCATTTCTTTTTCTTGAGTAAATGGACAAGATTTCAGGAGCACTTTTAGTTGTTCAAAAAAAGTGTTTTGTGGGCTGATAATCCTCAAAACGTATTCAATACAAGCTATTACAGCATATAATTTATTAGTATGAATAGCTTTGTTTTTGAGAAAAAGGAACCTAGGGTTAGTAGGTAATTTAATTGCAATCAAACGTCTGTTCCAAACCCGACCATGATGTGCACAAATATTTCTTAAAGTTGAAAAACATAGTATCCAATTTTCAAT
>JBIKQC010000548.1:0-3068 GCA_044349855.1 Saprospira sp. | reverse complement strand
CTTATATTTTTTGCCTTTGAACCTTTTGCAACTATGTTCTACCATCTCGGACGTTATATACTACTTATGTTCAGTACATTGGCCAAGCCTGAAAAGCTGTCGATGTATTGGAAGGAAACTCCACGTCAGATGCATGACATCGGTGTGGGATCGCTCATTATTGTCGGACTTGTATCTGTTTTTATCGGTGCTGTTACTGCCGTGCAGTTTGCCTATCAGTTGCAGGGTTCTTCCATTCCTCCATATTATATCGGTTATATTATTCGTGATATTATGATCATTGAGTTGGCCCCGACCTTTACCTGTTTGGCTCTCGCCGGAAAAGTAGGATCGAATATGGCTGCTGAAATTGGCGGTATGCGGCAAAAAGAGCAGATTGATGCCTTGGAAGTAATGGGTGTAGATACGGCAGCCTATCTGATTTTACCAAAAGTAATCGCTGCCGTAGCTGTTATTCCTATGCTTGTTGTATTATCGGCCTTTGCAGGTATGACAGGTGGTTATATCGCCTGTGTACTTGGAAAATTGGTCACTGTTTCAGAATTTATGCAGGGTCTTCGTTCCTTTTTTCTACCCTACAACATCTTTATGATGTTGGTTAAATCTGTTGCTTTTGCCTTTTTGCTGACTTCAATCTCCTGTTATCAGGGATTCTATGTTAAAGGCGGAAGTATTGAATTGGGACAGGCGAGCACCAATGCAGTGGTGATGAGCAATATCGTTATTCTGCTTGCCGATTATGTTATTGCCCTCCTTTTGATTTAATGATTGAATATTTTTATAAAGTTTTGTACCACAATATTCAATGTCCAATACAAGGTTGTTATGATTCGCGTAGAAAATATTAAAAGGCAGTTTGGAGAACAGCAGGTGCTAAAAGGCATCAGTACTGTATTTGAGCCGGGCAAAACCAATCTCATCATCGGAAAAAGCGGTGCCGGTAAAACCGTCCTCTTAAAAATTTTAGTTGGTCTTGTTGCGCCAACATCCGGTACTGTCTGGTACGGTGATATCAATTTTACGCAATTGAACGTAAAACAGCGCAAAGCTATCAGAAGTGAAATGGGTATGCTCTTTCAGGGTTCTGCCCTTTTTGACTCTATGTCAGTAGAGGAAAATGTGAGATTTCCGGTAGATATGTTTACCAATCTTACGAGTAAAGAAAAGAAAATGACTGTCGATGCTACACTTGAACGTGTTGGACTTAGCGGTGCCAATAAAAAATATCCATCGGAAATAAGCGGTGGTATGCAAAAACGGGTAGGCATTGCAAGAGCAATTGTACTCAATCCCAAATATCTGTTTTGCGATGAACCCAACTCTGGTTTGGACCCCACCACTTCATTGCTGATTGACGAACTTATACGTGAACTGACGATTGAACATAATATGACAACCGTTATCAACACACACGATATGAACTCGGTGATGGAAATCGGCGATAAGATAAATCTACTATATTTTGGAGAATTGGAATGGACCGGCAATTGCAAGGAGGTAATGACGAGCGATAATGAGGTACTGAATGACTTTATTTTTGCCTCACCTTTTTTGCAGCGTCTGCGCGATGCTGCCCTGAAAAATGGCGGATCGGTTTAAAGTTTATAATATTACCTAAAAAGGGTGCTATCGATATATTCGGAAGCGCCCTTTTTCTATTTACAGCAAATATTTCAGCACAGATTCCCAATCAGGATACTGTTCAGAACCAAAGAGCAGTTGTTCTCCCATGAATGGGTAAAAGTGATCATCGATAAGATAGTCACCGATGATAAACTCCTTGCGCTGACAGATAATTAGATTGGGCGTTGTTTCCAGCCCCAAATGTTTTTCTACCCAAACTCTTTTCTCTGTGTAGCAGAGGGGATTAATGTAGGAGGGAGCCGTCAGTATGAAAACATCATAATGTTGTTCCAAAGTTTTGTACGCCTCAACAGCACCCTGAATAGGTTCTAAATTGGCGAAAAAGCCGTATTGGGACTGCGGATAGGCGATCTCGGGTCTTTCCTTTATCTTTTCGGCAAAACGTCTGCTGAAATGGCAGAGCGTATCGTCCATATCTATAAATATTCGTTTTTTGCTCATCAGTTGATGTCTTTTGGATCTTTGTTTGTGATATACTGCTCAGCTGCAGCTATTTTTTGAATGTCCTCTTTGGCCAGATTCAAACCCAGGGTTTCGGATAATTGTTTTTCACCCTGCTCCATTTCCCAGAGCATAAGTGCATAATCCAAAATCTGTGTCTGATTTTCAGGATTAAGATCGTCGAATAGTTTAAGTAGTTTTTCGCGCATGGGGGAGTTTAAAGATAAAAGGTAAAAGATAAACCGGAGCAAAGTGGACAGAATGAAGCAAACTGCTTTATCATTTCAGTTCATAAAATAGTTCAATTTTCAGCTTTCCGGAAAAGCCGTCCAAGCATTTTCCAAAAATACACATTCAGTTTTACCAAAACGTAAAATCCGAAGGCAAATGGCCGAAGCAGGGTAAAGAAAATATTTTTACGCAGAGAAATTGCCGGTACAAATTTATTGAATAGTCCGTAATAAAGCTCGGTTTGATAGTCTAGAAGCACTTCACCGTCTGTCTGATACTGCTCATAAAGAATATGCAGGGCTTTTATTGCCCATTTGAATTTTGGGTCATCGGGCGGCAGGGCATTTCGCGATGCTATATAGTATCCCTGCAGTCCGTCCCAGTCAAGGCGTACCTGATTTGGAAAAAGTTTTTGTTCGTAACCCGATTTAAAAAACTGCCCGAGACTATTTTCATCTGGACTGCTGTCGTATTCATGATCTGGCCCCAAAGTGTATTGTTTGAAAAAATGACTGAAAGCCCAACTGAAAGTACGTTCAGTATCTGTTGTCAACCGATGTCTGAGCCCCAGGACATAACTGTTCAGGCGAAGGCAGCGTTGCAATTCGGCAATGATTTCAGGACTCTTCAAAGCATTATTAAAGCCTTCACCTGTAAGTACTGCCGAATCGATACTGTCTTCATCCAAGGGCATTGTTTTCAGCGATGTGGCTGTGGTCCAAAGGTTGGGTTGTTCCCCGAGCGTCTCCACT
>JBIKQC010000547.1:0-3076 GCA_044349855.1 Saprospira sp. | reverse complement strand
TCTCTAATTATTAAAACCATTAAAATGAAGAAGTTATATTTAAGCTGTTTGTTCGCGCTCATGTGCATCGGCGTATCCTCTGCACAGGAACTTAAGGACAGTTTCGAAGTGTTCTTCGAATTCAACAAAGCTATTCTCAAGCCCAATAGTAAGACAACTATTGACTCTTTCCTGGATGCCTCTAAAGGCCGTCGCCTAAAAGTTCGCGTTGCCGGTCACACATGTGACATTGGAACAGACAATTACAACATGGGTCTTTCAGAAAAACGTGCCATCTCAGCTTTCGACTACCTTAAAGGAGTTGGTGAACCTGAAGATAAAATTGAATTATTCTTCTATGGCGAAAAAGAATTAAAATACGGTCAGGGCGGTAAAGCTGAAAATCGTCGCGTATTCGTACTTTTTGCTTTGGAAGATGACGATCGTGATACTTTGCTGAAAAGCGGATGTTTGGAAATTTTTGTTGAGAAAGGTACTTTCAAACCAACGAAAAACAAAAATATCCAGTTCGAATATAAAACTTTCAACACTACCAATGCTATTAAAATGGCAAACATCTCCTTGGAAGATGTTAACGGCAAAAAGTATTATACTAATGGTATGGCATACTTTGATGCAAAATTCAATGCAGCTGATATCGAACCCGGTAAATCAGTTAAATTGAAATTACCAGCTGTAGGTGCCAACAAAGAGGGTTTCATGCTTTTCACCGGTGTTCAGCAAGGTGGCAAAATCGTATGGAAATCTACAGGCCGCCCATGTGCAGCTGTAGAGAAAAACGGCGATTGCAATACTTACAACTTCGATTGGCAGGAAACAGGCTATTGCGCATGTTTGAAACCACGTGCTTGTGAGGAAGATTGCAGTGCTGATCCATTCGGTGGAATCGAAGCTCCTCTTATGACAGATGCAGACGTTCGTTACAGCAGTGCAAAAACAATAGCTAAAATTCCTTCAGGCATGTTCAAATCTGATCTCGGCAGCATGAAAGTTGACGTTATCGATGACACTAACTTTGAAGAAGATTGTGATCTTTGTGAGCAATTCAAATTCGGTATTGTTACTGAAGATTGGCATCCTGGCTATCGCAGCATGAAAGCTTCTCAGAACATTATCTTGAAAGCAATGGATGGCAGCAATAACGCTCAAAATGGTGATGCTAACAAAACACTTCGTGTTTTGGTACCTCGCAGCAAAGTAAGCGCAATGACTAATCCAATCCTGCTTCCTGGTAGCCGTGTAACCAAAGGTTATGTTAAATGGGAAACTTCAAAATACGAACAAATTAAATGTTTAGGTCCTATCAACTGCGAATATGTAGTTTATGATGTTCCTGCAACAGGTAACTACAAATTGGGTGAATGGACAGATGTTAAAGCTGAAGCTTCAAAAGATGCTTATATCCTCAAGACACGTGTTATCAAAAACTCAACTGTAATGGTGGGTAACAAGTCTGACAACTACGTTTACAAAGCTAAAAATAACGCAGTTAAAGGCAAAACACGTGAGAAAGAATACAGCCTCCGTGATGCTAAAGACATGAACTCTCTCGTAATTTTGGTTAAAAACGAATCTAAAAAAGGCCAAAAAACTTACGCTGAAGTTAAAGTAAGCGAATTGACATACAAAGCCAAAAAGAAAATGTATGTAATGCGTAAAAAAGTTTTGAAAAAAGTGAAAGATTATAACGAAATGGAATTAACGAAGTGCAAATAAACTAAGGTTTATAGCACATATAAAAAGAAAATAATCTGAGCCGTTTGCAGCAATGCAGGCGGCTTTTTTTTTACACAATTACGGAAGTTACTTTATAATGATTCAATTTTAAAAATTTAGGTCTATTTCAATATTAAGAAAGTGAGTAAAATTATTAAATTACTTTCATTAATAAAAAAATCCCCTGCAACGAAATCGCTTTAGAGGATGAGAGAAAAATAACTCGGTTTAAATATCTTAATGCGGTAACTTACTTTTAACAATTCCATATGTAAATGTACCAAACAAAGCCGCCGCTATGACTATTAACATTGACCAATAACCATGTCCGACAAGTGTATACATTGGACCCGGACAGGCGCCTGTCATTGCCCAACCGAACCCGAAAATAGTACCCCCGAAAAGGTAACGTGCGACACTGAAAGCCTTTGGTTCAAACTTAATTTCATGGCCATTAATATCTTTGGCTTTATATTTTTTCATCAGTTGAACCGAGATCAAACCTAATACAACAGCTGTTCCGATGACCCCATACATATGAAAATTATCGAAAAGGAACATCTCCTGAATTCTATACCATGAAATTACCTCCGCTTTGGTCATAACGATTCCGAAAAAAATTCCAAGACCAACGAATTTTACTATATTGAAGATTGTATTTCTCATTTTTTTTTAAGTTTTGTGAATATTAGTATCAGAAAACAAAAATTAGAAGAACAGGGGCATTAGTAAATAAGTCATTGTCAACCCACCTATAAAAAAGCCGATTACAGCAATCAAAGAAGGCAACTGCAGGTCCGAAAGTCCGCTGATAGCATGTCCTGAAGTACAGCCACCAGCATAACGGGTACCAAAGCCCACAAAAAAGCCCCCCAAAATCAATAAAATTATTCCTTTTAAAGAGAAAATAAACTCAGTATCAGTAAATTCTGCAGGTAACATTCCTGAAATATTGTCTTTCGATGCTGCTGGGAGACTAAAACCCATAGATTGGATATGTTCTGCAGTACGTTCACCAATCTCCATAGGCTCAGGACTGGCTAAGAATGTGGACGCAATATAACCACCAATTAATCCGCCCAAAATAAATAGCAGATTCCACCCCTGGGCTTTTTTCCAATCAAAGTGGAAGAAATCACTTAATTTACCTGCCCCTAAGGCGGAACAGCCTGCCCGCAGTGTAGCAGATACTCCAAAATGTTTTCCGGTGAATAATAGAAACACCATTACAGAAGCAATTAATATACCTGCAATATACCAAGGCCAAGGTTGTGAAAGATAGCCGATAAAAGACTGTTCAAATAAAAATGTCATTATTGTTGGCTTTTTTTTACTAATAACATGTTGATCCTTTCATGTT
>JBIKQC010000546.1:0-3086 GCA_044349855.1 Saprospira sp. | reverse complement strand
TTTTTTGAAGACTGTGAAAAGGATACCAGGCTAAGAAAAGTAAAAAGGATGGTGAGGATAGTAGCATTTTTCATAATCTATGATTTTTATGTTTGTTGTTTGAGTATGTTGTTTCAGTTTGTTGTTTCAGTATGTTTTCCTTATTGTATGATACAAAAGTAGGGCACATATTTTCTGTTTTCTATGACGCCGGTCAACACTGATGATGAGCTGCATCAGTTTTTTGATTTTTTTAATATTTTTTTAAAAAAGAATATTTTTATCCTGAAATCTTGAAGAAACACATAGGGAACTAAGCTTTTGGGAAAAGGATACTTTTCTTAGCAATATTGATGTAATTATAGTTGGTAGTGGGATAGTATGATTAAACGGTGCTTTGCACCTCAGAGAACAGTCTCCATGGCTGAAAATTGTAGTGTTGGAAAGAGGGCCTTTTGGGCCGGCACAAATTTTTTAAATTTAAAAAAAGCACCGCAGTTATCTGCAGTGCCTTCTGGGTTCACTTCTCGGAGGCATTTGGGTTTTGAAGATTTTGACCATCTAAGGTTATTAAATTTGTCAAATCATTGTGACCTATTCTGGACCAAATATGATCAGACCAATCTCCATCTTCGGTTGAATAATAATCTGTAGCCTGAACATTAAATGCTATTTGTAGCATTTCGAGGAATAGTGTATTGTTCTCATAGTAGAATTACATTTTCTGTTTTGTGTAATTAGTCCATTTTCAATACTACAAATCCAGGAGGTTTGAGAAATTTTTTCTTTGACACAAATACAATACATTATTGATACAGGACATCATTTTAATTGTTGTGTTTCATTCTTTGTACTTTATTAAAAAAACACTACTTTAGTTGAATAAAAAATAAACACTATGAAAGTTTCTATCAATATTGAACGTTTTTCAACAGTGCAGGACCTTCCCGGTTTCTGGACAAATGCCGATTATAGGGCACTTTTGAATGAATTTAATTTTCCTGATGCCGATCAGATTTCAGATGGCGATCTGCTCGATATGCTGAAAATGGCCATCAGTGATTTTGATCCGGTCGAAGCTGCTGAAATTATTTTGACCTATAAAATGACCGGGAAACTCACTAATGGTCAGATTAAACAGGTGGCCTACGATATGCGTACCGAGCCTATGGCTGAGGAGTATCCTGATATTACGCTGCACGATGATTTTTTTCACATTAACCGACTACTGTATAAGTCTTATAATGGGAAATTTCCTGCTATTAAACTTACACTGATAAAGTGTCAGGTGCAGTTGCCCGAAGGCGTAGAGCTGACTAAGGAAATTTTGCTGAAAGCTTTTTCTCATGGACTTAGCTCGAGAAATGTCATCAGAAGATTGTATGATAATGAATTACATGGCAAAAAGGAATTTGCGGAAGCAGAACATATTATCTGGAAAATGGACAACAATAAGGAATCCGGAGAATGCAATATTATAACCTCTGACTATTGGATGAATCAGGAAGATTTTGAATATGTAGAGTTTGATACTGAAGTAAAAATGTTCGAAGCACATTAATAAAAAAGACCCCGATGGATCAATTTCATCGGGGTTTATTTTTTTATTGAAAAGACTTATTTTGTGGTTTTAAAAATTGAAGAGGTAGAGTAGAGGGTACTGTATACTTTTTTGATTCGAATTACCAAAAATTACACAGAGAATCAGCAAAGTTGGCTTGAAATATTAAAAATCACACAGAGAAACAGAGAATCAGCAAAGCTGACTTGAAATATTAAAAATCACACAGAGAAACAGAGAATCAGCAAAGCTGACTTGAATTATATATTTCAAACGGAGAAACAGAGAATTCGGCAAGGCTGGCATGGATTACATAAAATCAGACAAGTGCTAAATCTTTCCGTCTTTCAGTTCCGGAGCCGGAGGCAGGCCTGTCACCTGCAATATCTCTTCCTCGTCTAAGGTCTCAAGATCGAGAAGGGCATAAGCCAATGAGTCCAGCTGTTTTCTGTAAAGTGTTAATAAACGTCTGGATTCTTCATGACATTCACCGATTATTTTTAACACAGCGGCATCAATTTTTTTGGCTGTTTCTTCGCTGAAAGGTTTTTCATTGCCGTAAGAAACGCCTAAATACTCATTCTGTTTGGGACCCAACTGCACCATGCCCAGTTCATCGCTCATTCCCCAACGTGTCACCATGCTACGGGCAATTTGAGTCGCCTGTTCAATATCATTTTCAGCACCGGTAGTTTTGGTTCCAAATACAATTTCTTCAGCCGAGCGTCCGCCTAAGACCCCAATTATTCTGGCTCTCAAGTAGAGTTCGGGATAATTGTAGCGGTCATTTACCGGGCGTTGATAAGTAACACCAAGTGCCTGTCCGCGGGGCACTATGGAAACTCGGTTAACCGGATCGGCGCCGGCAACAACCAGTCCCAAAATGGCATGACCGCTTTCGTGATAAGCAATGCGTTCGCGATCCTGCGGCGATAAAAGAATTGGTCTTTCGGGGCCCAGCACTATTTTTTCAAGTGCGGCCATGAAATCTTTGATAGTAACAAATTCTGCATCATGATGCGCTGCCAGTAAAGCAGCCTCATTTACAAGGTTTTTTAGGTCGGCACCGGTAAAACCCGGTGTTGCTGCTGCAATTTCATTATAGTTGAAATTTTCTTCCAAAGGCACCTTTCTGGTATGTACTTTCAAAATGGCGATTCTACCGGTTTTATCGGGCGCATTCACTACTACTCTTCGGTCGAAACGTCCGGCTCGAAGCAGCGCCTTGTCTAAAATATCAGGCTGATTGGTAGCAGCAAGGACGATAATGCCTTCTTTGCTGGAAAATCCGTCCATCTCCGTCAAAATCTGATTGAGTGTCTGTTCCTGTTCACTGCCTCCACCATTTATATATTGGCCTCGAGCCCTGCCGATGGAATCCAATTCATCGATAAAGATGATGGCGGGAGCATTCTCGCGCGCCTGTTTGAAAAGGTCCCGAACCCTTGCCGCACCTACACCTACAATCATTTCTACAAATTCTGAGGCACTCATCGAGAAGAAAGGTACACCCGATTCTCCTGCAACAGCTCTGGCTAACAGGGTT
>JBIKQC010000545.1:0-3087 GCA_044349855.1 Saprospira sp. | reverse complement strand
GGATTTATGTATCCGCCAATTGAGGCTGAAGTAATATTATAGACCGCATTTGCTGGCTGACAAACACTTAGCGAAGGATTAGTAACCGAAATGGTATAATCACTGGTTGCAGCAGTAATGGTGAAATTGTTATTTGAAATGTCGAAGAAATTACCACCAGCACATCTTACCATTATTCGGCAAGTTGTAGACGGAGTATTTGGAGCAGTGATAGCCTGAGTACCGTCATTAGGTGTATTTGATAACAATACCGTATAGGTCACACCGCCATCGGTTGAAATAAGAATGTCAACATTTGCACAGCTTACCGGCGCTGCAGTTGTACCTGCAACATTCCAGGTTATTGTCTGTGTGCTTGCACCCACCCAACTGATTCCGGTATTGGTTGGATTTGTTACTACAAAAGGTCCAGCAGTCCCATTGACCGTTACTGTTACGTTTGAAGTTGCTGCAGTACAACCACCTCCCGTAGCATTATCACGAACAGTAGCACGGAATGTCATAGTGCGTGCAACTGTTGGTAAAACCTCCCAAGTGAAAAGTCCATTAGCAGCAAGTGCAGAAAGACTTGGGAAAAATCTTGTAGGATTTGTAGTAGGATTAAAAGAACGGAAATTTGCTCCTGCGGTAGCTGTTGCCGATGGAGATGTCAAAGCAGTTCCCGTATTGGTTTGTTCCCAACAGTAAGTTAGTACATTGGCTGTATTTGGATCGGTACCATTTGCGGTAAGGAAAAATGGTGTACCCCGCGGAATTACAATTGCACTCGATGCTGTAGTGACAGCAGGGGTGCTATTTGATAAAGTAGTTTTAACAGGACAAGTGTGACCTGCCCCAGTAATAAAAGCCCCCATTTCCTGTAGACTAATTACATGGAAATAATCATTACTGTTGTTTTGAACATTACTCGGATTGCAAATCCCAGCATAGGCCATAATGGTAGACCCTGAACCGGGCTCCATAGATGTGGATACATTTGCGTTGGTCGCACAGGAACCATCATCATTATTATTGAAAGTATGATTACAGGCAAACTGATGTCCCATTTCATGTGCTACATAATCGATGTCAAATGGATCACCAACAGGAGCTGGAGAGCCTGTCACCCCACGTGCTTTGCCCGATGCGACACAAACAGAACCTAGCTGTGCAATGCCGCCCCCACCAGTACTGAAAACGTGTCCGATGTCATAATTAGCACCACCGATTACAGTTGTCAAATTGGTCTGGTTTTGATTGAGCATTGTGGCCCCATTGGTATTGGTGTAGGGATCCGTTCCAGCATTGGTATAAATAATCAGGTTATTGTTGGCAACTATGTTCATTCTTATGGCCATTTCACGACCATAAACAGCATTGATACGGTTCATTGTAGTTGTTTGTGCTGCGAGAGCAAGCGCAACAGTTCCTCCATGAAAAGCTGTATATTCACCTGTCGCAGCCAAAGCTAAACGGTATGTTCTGAGTTCACAACTTCCAAAAGCTGATTTTAAATCGGGTTCATTGCTGTTGCTTCTCGGGGTGTAAGTATCTGTAACGCCACATTCAAAAGATTTGGGAACTGAACTTGCATAGTCTTTTCTGTGATAAACTACGTAGTGTTCCATATCTCCTCCGCCAAAACTGTAGGGATCTATGAAAATTGTAGATTGACCGGGTATTATAATCATGGCATGAAATCCCTGAAGGGTAAAGTCAAATCTTACAGTGATGTTGTTGTCTTCGACAGCATAGCCTGCATAGGTATTGATGTCGGGAAATTGCTCAGCCAATTCAGCTGCCATTATTGGTGATTCAACAATGTCAAATGTTTTTATACTGCCATCCGGCATTGGCAGTTCGAGGTATGTTTTAGTCATCTGAGCAACCGGTGTAAACTCCATAGGAGCAACATTTAAAACCGATCGCAATGCCATGAGATTTAGCTTGAATGTTTTATAGCTTTTTGGACTAATGTAACGCTTGCCCGATTTTGGTATGTCTTTCTCATTAATTTCTGTCCAAAAGGCATCGGAAACAAATTTTTTCTGTGCATTTACTAATAGAGGCATTGCTAAAAACATTATGCCTAATGTTAAGAAAAGTAATTGTTTTCTCATTGTTAGAAGTAGTAAATTGGTTGATTAATTAGTATAAGATTAATTTATATATAATCAAAAGCAAATTTATAATATTCCTTTGAAATAATAATTATTAAACGTTCACTTATGCACTTTTGCTGTTTTTTTTAGACTAATTTAAAGAATAAAAGGGCACTCGATAACAGAATGCCCTTTCATTATGGTTTTTTTATAACTTTTAATAGAAAAAGAAAGTAACAGCTGCCCATTCTTTTTTGACACCGCTTGCACTTCCTGTTTTGGTACCCGAGGCATTTCTGATAGATCCATCAGAATCAATTTTGCCGATTTTAGTGCCTGAGTCATTTCTTACAGTACCATCGCTGTCATATTTCCCTATTTTAGTACCTGAAGCGTTACGAATAGAACCGTCACTGTCTACTTTACCAATTTTAGTACCTGAAGCGTTGCGGATAGAACCATCAGAATCAATTTTACCTATTTTAGTACCGCTGTCACTGCGTACAGTACCGTCCGATTCAATTTTGCCTGTTTTTGTACCTGAAGCATTGCGCAGATCCTGAGCGAATGAGGCATTGTTTCCTATTAAAAGGAAAAGCATAAAAGTTAGAAGAAAAGAGATTTTTTTCATGATGTTGATTTTGAAATTTTGAAATAAATATAATGCTGATTATAAAATTATTTTGCTCTGTTTTTCCAATTGGAACCTCTGCTGATTACTGTAGAATTAGTTTGTTGAATGACAGGTTTTTTAAGTCTGTTTTCCAATAGATGCGCTACTAACATAGCGGCAATTTTTGCTTCTTCTTCAGAGCCCTGTTCTATCAATTCAGGGCTGAAATGTTTTTTTACGAAATGGGTATCGAAATTTCCACTTACAAAGGCTTCGTGTTTAAATGCAAATCGACCAAAGGAAAGTGTGGTGGATGGGCCGTCTATTTCGTACTCATCAATTGCCCGCAACATCCTTGCCAAAGCTTCTGTTCTGTCTTTTCCGTAGGTGATA
>JBIKQC010000544.1:0-3090 GCA_044349855.1 Saprospira sp. | reverse complement strand
GTTTTTGGCCGGATTTGGATAGACATTGAAAACACCATTATCCACTTTGTTTTCCAACACTTCAATTTCAGAAAATTCATCAGATCCGTCTAAATTGACCAATTTCAGTCGATAGTAGTTGCTTCCGTTAAATGGACTTGAATCATTAAATTGATAATAGCTGGTTTCTGAACTATTGCCAACAGCTGTAACAGTACCGATTTGTTCGAAATTAACACCATCTATACTTCTTTCAACTTTGAAATAGGCTGCTTTATCCTCGCTGGCAGTTGCCCACTGCAGGTTATTGAAGTTTTTCTCTTTTTTAGCATTAAAATAGAGCCATTCTACCGGTAGGAAACTGGCCGGAATTAGCACTACACCTCCGGTTCCACCCGAGAAGCTTGTCACACCAGATATTTGGGTATAATTGATACCGTTAGTTGTTATTCCAGGAGCTGTACTTGACAATAGCGCAAAGTTAGGATTGTCATCGAAGCTTGGAGCAGTGTAAGTTACATTGTTGTTTTTGAACCAGAACCAACCGCTATTGCCAGGACTGTATTTGTAGCTGTAAGAACAGCTTGGATTAGCTGCCATAAAAGCATTAGCAGCATCGATAACATCCTGACGTTCCTGCGTATTGAAATAATATCTAACTTCATAAGTACCAGATAGCGTTCCAGTGTAGCTGACATTCCAGCTTCTTTGCATTTCGAATTGTGCTTCTCCGGGATTGATACCTGAAGCGCAAAGTGCTGTGTTTCCGAGATCAGAAAAATAGTTTGCATTATCGCGAATAAGCGCCGTTACTGTTCCTGCTGAAGATAAATTACCTCTTACAGAAAGAATGATATCGTTGCCATTGTAAAAATGGTTCCAACCTGCATTATCTGTACAGTAATTAGTAGAACTGATATTATTTGCAGCATAAACATAATCTCTCAAAGTAATTGATGTGCTGGCATCTGTAGTAGTATTGCAGGTCCCCTCTCTTCTTGCATATACAATTGAGCTTGCAGTAGGCAGTAAGCTAAAGCTATTGCCAAAACCAAGGAAAGTACCTGTGCCGTTAGGACCTGTGTACCAGGCAACCTGAGAACCGGTTCCTGCAGTTCCACCACTTGACACGAGATTTACTGTAGTGTTTGGACAAACTGTTCCAGCTCCGCTCAAGGTAGGTGCGGTAGAAGCGGAATTTAAATTTACGCTAACACTTGCACAAGTTGTTGTATTGCAAGATGAAGTATAACGCACAAAATACGTAGTGTTAGTTGCTGGTGATACAGTTATTGCGTTTCCTGTGCCTATTACCGCACTACCGCATGAACCTTCAAACCATTGTGGCGTGCCATTTGTACCTGTAGAGCCGCCCTGTAGTGTAAGTGTCGTATTCTGTCCACCGCAGATTGTTGAGGTTCCACTTATGGAAGTAGGTGGAGTAGCAGGAGTGTGTAACGGTGTTCCTGAAATGTTAAGTGTGTAATTTGTTTCCCAAGCCGGATCAATAAGAATTGGATAGTAATAAGTACCAGCCGGAACATTATTCCAAAAGATTTTGACATTACCGTCAGGGCATGAAGTAAAATCATAAGTGGTTGCACCTGTAAATGTTCCTAACGCACAATCTGAAAATATATTTAAGTAGGCGTTGTTATGTACAGGTGTAGAGCCACAAAAATCTATGGCAATATTCATTCCACCACATGGTACTGTAAAGGCAACCCAGACATCTTTGTATGTTCCCAAATTTGGAGTAGAGCAAGAGCCTGTTCCCAAATGCGTTTGATTATTATTCGTGCCAAGATTGAGGATAGGTGCATTAGCACACAAATCATTGGAAGGAGCCAGACAAGGGTTTGTGCAGGTCAATGCAAGTGCAAAAGCTTGGTTGGTTAAATAACCATGAACCAAAATATAGTAGTTTTGACCTACAACCGAAGTCCAGCTAAATGAAGCAGATGTGCCGCCACAAGAAGGTCCAGCGTCATCAACTCCACCTATACAAGTAAGCGCAGAACAGTTCGTGCCGTTGAACACAGAAATTTTGCTATCCCAGACAGTTCCACAAAGTGAAGCTGTCATTACTTGTCCATTACCTGGTACAACATACCAAACACCTGGCATAGTTTGATCCGTGCCGCAGGTCAAATTTTCACCTGTACCTGCATTGTTAGCTCCTAATGTAGTACCGTTTAAAGTTTGACCGCAAGAGATAGGTGTAGCATTGCATACCAAATCATTAGCGGGTGCCGCAGAAGGACATACCAAATTGAATGTTGTATTAATTGTTGAAGTTACTTCAGGGTCTAATAATATATAATAGGTAGTACCTGCAGTAAATGTCATTGGTGTTACTGCTGCATAAGTCCCCGTGAGAGAGATATCGTCAATACAGTTCCAACCTGTAACATTACAGCCGCCACTTGCAGGTTTCCAAAAGAAATCGACATAGCCACCAGTAATAGCACTTACGTTTAATTGATAGGTTCCAGTTGTAGGTGCAGTAAATTGAAAAAGTCTTTCCTGACCGGGCGTACTATATAAACAGGAAGTAATATTCCAGCCTGCACCGGAGCCAGTCATTGTAGCTGTTGCAGATGTTCCACAACCAGCAATAGTTGGGATAGTAGTACAAGGGTTGTATGCTGGAGCGGCACCTACACAACATACTCTTCTGGTATGACTTGCTGTACCGGAATTACATGCAGATGATAAATGTGTGTAAAATCGTACAGTTCCAGTAATTGTAGAAACCCAGGTTATTCCAGCAGCTCCACCCACACCAAATGCAAAGGCTGTTGTTCCAGTTGAGTTTGAAATAGTGATAAAATGTGATGTAACACTACTTCTAAAAGTATAGGTATTGCCGGCAACTACATTTACAACAGAGTACTCGCCTGTCCATGCAAGGCCTGTTATAGTTTGGTTAGTACAAGTACCTGCACATGTGGGTGTAAATGCGGCTGTTGGATATTGTCCATTGGGCGCAGTAAAACATTGTGCCACTGCGTTTTCAACTGTAAAAAGTTGTATAAGCAATGCAAAAAGTATGTATATGTTTTTCATAATCTCCTGATTTTAAATTGTGATGAGCTTATTGCCCTAAAT
>JBIKQC010000543.1:0-3093 GCA_044349855.1 Saprospira sp. | reverse complement strand
TTTTATTGGCAGTAGAATTAGCAAGATTTACAGTGAGTTCTGAATGTAAAAGCAATCTACTTAGTTGGGAAAGTGCCAATGAGTTTGAACATGCCTATTATATTGTTGAACAAAGCAAGGATGGCATTTCATGGCAATCAATTGCTCGTGTAAATGCCCAAGAAAATAGCAGTGAGCCTAAATCCTATCAGTTTGATCATCGCAATCCAGCGACAGAAACATACTATCGATTGCGTATGGTAGATATTTATGGCGAATCAGAATTTAGCGATGTCATCTATGCTAGTTTGCCCTGTAATACAAATACTACAGTTACTTTATATCCTAATCCTGTTACTAAGAATGGTATATTAAAATTAAATATTCCTAATAATAGTCAGATAAGTTCTTTGCGCATTGTCGATATGCAAGGACGTATTTTGAATCAGCAATTAAATATTGAGTCAAGTCGCAATGAAATAGAAATTGACATTCAAGATTTACCTTCAGCATTTTATCAATTAATTTATCAAATTGACGGGCAAAGCAAAAGCTTAGCTTTTGTAGTTCAATAAAAAATTATAGTAGTCAAATAAAGACTAAAACGACACAAAATTTTAAAAACCAAATGTATCAACACCATTTGATATATTTGGTTTTTTTATGTACAAAAATACATTAAAGGATTAGACATGTTAAACTCAATCTTAAGTGTACAACACTTTTATTGTTAATTCTTTTAAGGATGTTAGTTCTTATCACGCTTTTAGGAGAATTAAGGAGCGAAAACCAACAACCTTAAATATATCTTTATACTATTTACCTAAAAAATGACAAAACAACCTACTACCTAACAACATGAGCTTCCAAGGGCAGAAACAAAAGAAATCGAACAAAAAGAATAAGGTAAAAAGCCGCTACAATTGCTTGTAGCGGCTTTTTCTTTAACAATTGATCTTTATGAAGTCAATTTAGAATACAACAATAACACCTATAGATGGCACCGAAACCGAAAGCGTATTGTTTATTCTCCTTAATCTGTATGATTCGTTAGGCTGACCGGGATTGTAAATTATCTGACTACCATTAGCATCAACATCAGTATCATCCAACAAATACTGTGGAACCTGTGCGGCTTGAGAAGGGAAATTTTGTAGGTCGAAATAAAGATTCAAACTCCATTTCTCATAATACCATTTGTAGTCGATGCGAAAATCTACACCATAAAAAAGATTGGTACGTTCGGTATTCAATAAGCTGTAATCTCTGAGTGCCTGTCCAAAACGATTCCAGTTCAATGTAAGAGCAGAAGCGGTACTGTCGAATGGTGTGTAGGGTAAACCAGTTTGCATTCTAAAGTTTAGACCTAATTGAAGTGTTTGGTTTACCTTTTTTCTTTTGATTGGATCCTTACCTTTTTCAGCTCTCTTGGCATTTTTAGCATCAAGAATTGATTTGTTCATGATGTCAAAATTTTTACCAAATGCTGCATTTAAAATATGACGGCTATCCCAGGCCGAAAAAACATAATTGTTATTGATGTCTTTAAATTCTGAATAACCAAAAGTGTAGGCTAAGATTCCAAAAAACCCTTTATATAGTTTTTGTTGTACTAAGAATTCCAAACCGTAAGATCGTCCCTCTCCTCTTGCATCTGAAGGTGCATTACCAACAACACCAAAATCTCCACCAAAATTTGCCAATGCAATTCCTTCATTCAATAAGAATGGATACTGCTGATAAAGTTTATAATAACCTTCTACACTAATTTTAGTTCCAGAAGCTACATTATAGGCAAAACCTGCAACCGCATGATAAGACCTAATAAATTTCAATCGGTCTCTGTTGGCAAAATCATCATTCGATTTATATCCGAGTGCTGTGTAAGCAGGCAATTGATAATAAACACCAGTATTGGCATTAAAAGAAAATTTCTCAGTTATGGCATACGACAATGAAAAACGAGGCGAGATTTGATTGATTGGATTCATCATCTCTTTGTTGTAATCGTTTCCATCGGCGCGAACACCAAGCGATAATATCAATTTTTCCGAAAAGAACTTTTTTGAAAGTTGTCCAAAAGCAAAATACTTGCTAAAGTTTAACTCACTTTTATAGTTAAGCGGAGCTGCTTGACCATTGATAACTGTAAATAGATTAGTATTGCTGAAAAAACGTACATATTCATAACCCACCCCATAGTTCAATTTGAATCCTTTATCGAAACGAACTGTATGTTCCGCTCTGAATTTGTTTTCACTTTCCTGAGAGTTATAATCAATACTTTTGGGTTTAGTTTCATCATTATCAATGTATTTGAAAATATCATTGTTAAGCATATTTCGACTCAATACAAAAGTAAAATAGCCAGTTTTCATAAATTTTTTGTAAACAGCACCCAAGGTATAATTCCATTGGTTGTTCACTGGAATAACATTTAGCTGATAACGTTGTACTGGTGTTTCATTGGCTTCGAGATTCAATTTAAAACGGTCTATAGCACCTAAACCTGTAATATAAAACTCATCTTTATTGGGCAGAGATGTTTTAATCTTAAACTGAAAGTCGTTGTAAGTAGGCAGGAATGGCAAACCTATCGCAGCAAATAAAAATTGAAGGTAGGACTGTCTTGCAGAAAAAAGAAAAGTTGTCTTTTTATTTTTGCTCAAAGGGCCTTCCAAAGCCAGTGAAACATCGGTTGCTCCAACACTTGCGGTAAGCCCTACGCGGTCTTCACGAGCATTTTTTTGACGGAAATTAAATACGGAACTCAATGAGTTTCCACGATTGGAAGGAAAAGCGCCTGAGTAAAAATCCACCTCTGAAATCAGATCAACATTCAATAAACCTTGTGGCCCGCCCGATGCCCCTTGAGTTGCATAGTGATTGATATTTGGCACCTCGATATCATCGAGATAAAAGCGATTTTCGTTTGGTGCACCACCACGTATGATAAGGTCATTTCTGAAGGAATTTGTAGTTGTTACGCCTGGCAAAACACGAATAACCTTTGAAATATCGCGATTTCCCCCTGGGTTTCGCTGAATTTCTGCTGTACCAATTGTTTGCAAAGATACTGGGCTTTCCTCAGGCTTTTTGAAAGGAGAAGCCGTT
>JBIKQC010000542.1:0-3097 GCA_044349855.1 Saprospira sp. | reverse complement strand
TTTAAGCATATTGAAAAAACAGATAAATACAGAATAATAACATTTACAAATAGTTCAATAATTATTTACCTTAAAACACACAAATTATGAAAACACTTATAAACAAAATGATTGTAGTATTAACAGCAATCTTGTTTAATTTTCCATTGTACTCACAGACTGGAAAACAGGTTTTAGTATCGGCTGACAAAATGAATATCCTATATGTTGGGATAGACAATCCTGTTTCTATCGTAGCGCAAGGTATTACTAGTGACAAACTGAAAGTTACAATGACAAATGGAACAATTACCGGAAGCAATGGAAAATATATTGCAAAGCCGGTACAAGGTTCAATATCAATAATTGAAGTTACAACAGAGATAAAACCTGGAGAAATAAAAAAAATTGGTTGTGATACATTTAGAATAAAAAGAATACCTGACCCAATTACACAAATTGGTAATACTACCAATACGAACTTATATAGTAAGGAATATTTAATAAAAAATCCAGAGATAAATGTTTTGATGAACCTACCTTTTGACTTAAAATTTGAAATTATATCATTTACATTTTTGTATAAGATAAATAATGAAATTAAAGATATCATGACGATTAATGTTACGGGTAATAAATTTACACAAGAAATAATAGCTATAATAAATAGTCAGAAAACTGACAGTAGATTGTATTTTGAAGACATAAAAGCTAAGGGACCTGACGGAACAGTTAGAGTTTTATCTCCAATTGCAATTAAACTTTCTGACAAGTAAAAACATATTGGAAATTTGGACAATAATGTGACAGGTAATGCCTGGTCAATGCCACCAGCAGGTAACACGGGTTTTGCGTTAGTGGGCGAGCAGTTCCGAAAGAATTATTAGAGGAATTAATAATCATTAGTGGGATTGGACAGCGGAGTGCTTCTAATTGCCCAGCTCCGCCAAGCCCAAGAACGTTATGGGCAAGGCACACAGACACAAAATAATGTAGACACATGAGTCATGAAACAATTTTATATGGACGAATATCTGGTTCACATGGGACTACTGACAATTGGTACGACCTTTATAAATTGAATAAGAATGTAATCGAAAATCTTCCCAATGAAAATGATTTTCCTTCTATAATAAAGTCCATGTTCATTTCACCTTTAACTTTAGCCGGACCGACTTTTCACAGACATCAGATTATTACTTTTGGAGCAAGCTTCAAAAATTTTGATGACTTGGATCATCGATTATGGATTTCAAAATTTGAGTTATTATTAAAACGCATGTATTGGTTGGACGTTATTGCTCATTTTGACATTGAATTATATGGTAAGTATGAACACCGGTGGACAGCAACAGAAACGGCTATAAAAGAAATGAGAACATTAAATCCGAAACCGATAACTGACTGGGTTTATACCGAAAAACAAATAGATTGACTAAAAAAGCCCAGCTTATAACAGCACCTAAAACTTATGCGGGTCGCTCCGCGAAACTTATTTTCAATTTGCAAATGCATAGAAACATAGTATCTTTATTTTAACGTTTCGGTAGACAGTGTTTCAAAACCCAAACGAGAATTTAGCTGCAAACCGTTAGCTGTGATTTCAAAAACTAATTTCAACTACAACTTCAACTTAAATGGGTAAAAAGCCCCAAACCTTCTTCTACAATCTCCTCATCCTAGCTTTTGCCGCAGCAATAGCATTTGCCTGCAGCCAAAACACTACTGAGATATTTGGCGGAATTCCAATATTTGCGGTTTGTTATGCTTTAGCATTTACAATCAATTGGCTGGCTTTTATACCGGCCTATATCTTTCAGACCGAAAAGTTTTTCGACCTGACCGGCAGTATCAGTTTTATAACGGTTACGGCAACAGCGCTTTGGCTTGCACCTGAAAGGGATGTCCGGACATGGGCGGTATCTGGATTGGTCCTCATTTGGGCCCTGCGGCTGGGCAGTTTTTTATTTATCCGCATCCTCAAGGAAGGCAAAGACGGTCGATTTGATGAACTGAAACCCAATTTTTTAAACTTTTTAATTGTATGGACATTGCAGGGACTCTGGGTGAATCTTACTTTGGCAACAGCACTTGTAATCATTTGCAGCCCATATAAAATTCCTTTGGACTTTTTTGCCATAGTCGGAATTGCAGTTTGGTTACTTGGATTTGTCATTGAAGTTGTGTCCGATACACAAAAATCAAAATGGCGTGCCAATCCGGAAAATAAAGGAAAATTTATCAACACTGGACTCTGGAGTATATCCAGGCATCCCAATTATTTGGGTGAAATAATTATTTGGATAGGCATTGCCATTATTGCAGTCCCTATCCTGCAGGGTTGGCAATATTTTGCCCTTATTTCTCCCCTATTTGTAATCCTGCTGCTCACACGAATCAGCGGCATTCCCCTTTTGGAAAAACGTGCAGATGAAAAATGGGGCGGAACGAATGACTATGAGAACTACAAAAAAAATACAGCACTGTTGATACCAAAATTGTTTGCTGCTTTTTAGGAGCGTATAAAACTGATTAACTTTAATCTAAAATGGGAATGGCGCAGGCTATTCCCTTTTTTTGTATATAAAAAAACAAACCCACAAAAAACTATTTATTCTTAATTGAACATAACCAAATATAAAGGTTCTCTACCTTTTCCCTTGCCCAAGGTGTTTTTCTCAAAAATGCGAGTGAAGATTTTATACTCGGGTCATTTTTAAAACAGTTGATACTGATTTGAGAGGCCATGTATGGCCAGCCATGATTTTCCACCAGGTAGGTCAGTATTTGTTCCAAAGTCAATCCATGAAGAGGATTATTTTTCTGCGTTTCCATTTTTTAAAGATTAGTTTGTACTAAAGATAAGCAAATTGAATAAAATATTTTGATTCTACAATTATTTTTAAGAAGTAAATTGGGCAATCCTATACAAAAAATAGCTGTTTTTGAATTTACATAAAAATTGCCCCCAAATAGTGATTAGCTTTTTGGAGGCGCTGTATTAAGTAATCAAGCACAAATAATAATAGCTTTGAACCCGAAGGCTCCGCGAAGCGAATGAAGTCTTTTTCATTCTGACTTCGTTAGAAAGCCTCGCTCTCGTCATTTGTGACGAGAC
>JBIKQC010000541.1:0-3108 GCA_044349855.1 Saprospira sp. | reverse complement strand
CATTCATCAGAGCTATATTTAAGTCGCGCTGTGTGTTTTCAATGACCTTTGCAGCTTCAGCTACTTTAATTGTTGCAGCTCGGTGTACGCCTGCTTCAATAATAAGTTCATAAGTTTTGGCTACTTCCTCCAAGGATTCAGGACCGCAACCGGATACAACTTTTACAATTTTCTCGATCGTGCGCTCTTTGTCACCCGGATTAATGCGTTCGGGAGAATAGCCGATTTTGAAATCGACCATACCTTTCAATCCTGAAAGTTCTTCCAGAATAGGCAGGCAGTCTTCTTCTGTACATCCCGGATAAACAGTAGATTCAAATACAACATAATCTCCTTTTTTCAATACTTTCCCAACAGTGCGCGAAGCGGCAAGCAGGGGACTCAAATCAGGTGTATTATGAGAATCGATAGGAGTGGGGACAGCCACTACAAAGAAATTTGCCTGACGCAGTACGTCCAAATCGGCCGTAAATTCAATGCTGCAGCCTTCAAAAGCGGATGATTCCAATTCCTTGGATGGGTCAATGCCCTTTTTCATCATTTCCACTCGATCTTTATTGATGTCGAATCCGATAACATCCAATTTTTTGGCAAAGGCCAATGCAATAGGAAGCCCTACATATCCCAAGCCGATGACGGCTAATTTTTTTTCGCGGAGGACAAGATTTTGATACATGTTTTGATATTTTCTTTTTTAAGGATTCAACTTCTTGTAAGTTGGAGAAATTTCATCACATAGACTAAAGTGATATAGCATTTTATTTAATCTCTTTTTTCGCAAATAATTAAATATCTGAAAAAGAGGAAATATTTTATACCTATTCACGAAATTTGAAATTTTAGATTTAAAACTGTTTTTTGGTAGATAATCAATTGAAGATTTAAAATTTTTAGTATTAATTTGTGCTGGAAAGTGAACTCTAAGAGTACTAAAAGCACTAATCTCATAAAAGTAAGACCAATTATCTGCAGTAACCCGAATTGGTAAAATTTTATTTTTTAAATTCAAGGCAGCTTCTTTTCCAATGGTGTATGCAGCAGCTGAAATAGGCTCGCCTATGTCCATTGGATAATATAAACCACCTTTTGACAATTTTACAGATCCTACAGTGCTGAATTTTGTTGGTTTAAATGATGTATAATATAATAATATTATTTCATCAGGCCTGACGACTTTTTCAATTTCAAAAAGTAAATTATTTATATCAGCTGGTAAGTTTACATCATCTTCAATTATAAATGCCGCATTGTCATTAGTATTAAGAAAAGCTTGATATGCATTCAAATGTGATAGGGCACATCCAATCGCCCCATCAGTTAGCCACCATCTTAATCTTTTTACTTTTTCATAGTCAGTGAGTTTTATTAAGTCATCTTCCTTTAATTTTGATCCGTCAACTGCGGGTATAATTTCATAGTCCAATAATCTTTCAATTACATGTTTTTTTATATATCGATATCTTTCGATAGATCTTTCTAATGTAATGACATAGGTTTTCATTGCAGGGTATACAAGTTTAGATTATGGATTATTGTTTTCTTTGAATATCCATGCGCAAGAAGATATTCATTAATCTGATCTTTACTTTGATTTAGTCCAGATAGTGCTGTTGGGTGTATTTCAATTAAAATATTTTCAAAAATACCTCTCTTCAGACATTGTTCAGCTCCTTTAAGTGCTTCAAATTCAAACCCTTCAATATCTATTTTTATTAGTTTAATACTTCTGTCAAAAATATCAATATGATCATCAAATTTGATAACTTTTGCTATTTGAGTACCATAGATTTTTTTCCTAATCCAACTAAAAGAAATATTAAAATTAAGAGATTTTGAAAAACTGGATGCTCCCGAGTTTGTTGAGGGATAAAGTTGCAAGGTAAGTTCTTCTTTTTTTGCCCCGATTCCGTAAGGCAAAAGCTGAATATTTGTTAAATTATTTAAAAAAGCATTATTAATGATTACAGGCCAAAGTCTTTTTGGGGTTCAATTGAATATACTTTTCCCTTATTTCCGCATTTTATACCAGCAAGTACAGAGAAATAACCCTCATTGGCACCTAAATCAATAAAAGAATCACCATTACTGAGTGTAGATGCTATAAGTTTTGTCATTTCGGCTTCATATTCTCCACCATTCATAATTTTAATACCCAAGTCAGATATTGGATCTACTTCATATTCCCTGCCATCCGGTAAAATGATGCTTTTTCTTTTGATTCTCAAAAGCCATTTAATAAATAGCCTAAGTTCAACTGGCCTAAGTTTAGTGCCAACAAATTTGTAAAAGGATTTTGTCATAATTTTATTATGTTTTTAGGGAAAATTAAAACACTGCAGGTCTTTGTGTTATCTCATGATAACAAATTACCCCTTCTGCGTAATAGTGAAAAACCATGCTTTTGCGTGTTGATCCGGGTTTTGTTATTGCAGATCCACCATGCAGCAGATTGGCATGCCAGATAAGTACATCACCCTTTTTTGCTTCAAAGACCTTTTTTTTGAGTCCGGTTTCCTGAATTTGATTTTCTACCCGGTCCTCATAAGCGGCATAGGCGTTTTCACCAAGCCGCAGATAGGAACCGCCGTGATTAAAATCCTCATTTAGAATATATGGCAATTTTTGACTGCCCGGATAGTAAAATAAAGCACCCTGTTCTTCTTTTATATCCTCCAGTGCGATCCAGATAGCAATAAGATAGCCTTGTGGATAGGTGGTCATATGTACAATATCGGAATGTGCTTTCTGTTTGCTGCCTTCTATAAAATTAATACTTTGGAAAAGTGTTGCATCCTTTCCCATCAGAAAACTCAATATTTTGATAATCAGTTGGTCATTGCCTATGTTGCGTATCAGCTCTGACTGATGCATAGCAAACATAATTTTATTTCCGTATCTGAATTTTATGTCACCGTTTTTGAGTTTATCTTTTATGGTGCGGTTTATTTCATCAGCCTGTTTGCTGAAAAATCCCTGTAGAATGGCATAACCGTCTTCCGACCAGTTAATCAGTGAATCCTGAATATTTTTGGGAAAACGCTGGAAATCATTATTGGCAGCAGCAATTTCCTTCAAAGACTTTTCATCAAGCCACGACTTTGGTTGTGC
>JBIKQC010000101.1:0-10953 GCA_044349855.1 Saprospira sp. | reverse complement strand
ACAATAAAATGGTTAAACAAAATGTCACCCCTACAGGGTTCTTTTCACTCGCAGCCTACGCTGCTACAAAAATATCGCTCCACTGGAGCTGTTTCCTGAACTAATTTGTGTTTTGTTAAAACATTATATTGATGTAAATGGTAAATAACTATCAATCCTGAACGTCAATTCAGAGATAAGGTAACACTAGCTTCTGTTATTTTTGAAAAGGAAGATTTGGGATGGCATCTAAGACCCAAAATCAGAGTGTATTAACAGGAAGGGCCTTCAACAGGTACCATAACTTTGAAAACAGAACCTTTATCAAGCACTGATTCCAATTCGATTTTACCACAAATTTTAGATAAAACTTCTTTTACGATAAAAAGCCCAAGTCCGGAACCTGAAATATCATTGGCGTAGCGATAAAACATTTCGAAAATTTTCTGCTGCTGCTCGGGCGCTATGCCTCTGCCATTGTCTGCCACTTGAAATTCAACTTTATCTTTATCCTGCCGCATTATAAATTTCACATAAGGCTTTTCTGTTTCTTTTCTGTGATATTTCACAGCATTCGAAGCCAGATTTTTTATGATAGTTTTCAAGCGCTTTTTGTCGCTGAATACAATTTCTTGACCCTCAATTTCAATATAAAAATCAATTGGAATTTTAGATAGGAATTTAAGGTCATTGAAAATTTCAGTTACCATATCACGCATATTGAATTGCTCAAATTTGAGCTCAATTTTGGCATTATTGGCAAAATCGAGAATGTCATAAATGGTTTGATCCAATCGTTCAACGCTACCTTCTGCCATTTTCAAATAGTCTTTGCAATCGGGACTTAATTTTTCAAAATCTCTTATGAGCATCAATAATCCTTTTACCGATAAAATTGGGCTGCGCAGGTCGTGGGAAATGCTATAAATTAAAAATTCAAGTTCAGTCTCTACCTTGTTTTTCTTAATAAGCAGATCTTTTTGTACCAATTCCAGCATTTTTCCCATTTTCAGCTCTCGAAACAAGCTGTTCAAGCGCATTTTCAGAATTACTATTCCAATTAAACCAGAGATAGCAATGGGAAAAATACAATTCATCAGATAATTCTGTAAGGACATTGTACCTATTAAAAGGTAAACTACAAAATTTGCGCAAAGCGATCCCAAAACAAAAATTACCGAATGACTAAATTTCCAAAGCCCTACTGCTCCAATACCAAAGAATAAAATAACAGCCCCGGCAACAAATATTTCGAGCGTATTTTCCGGACAAACATGCACTACAAACATACAAATAGATGACATAAGCAGCATAGCTATGAAGTTACAATTACTTGCATTCAAATTCAATTGTTTGCGAAAGATCACAATACCAATTGTAGCTATCATTACAATCAGATGCCAAAAGAAAAATAGCAATCTATATTCTTCGAGAAAAATATAATCGCAGGCATACCAAATAAATTGGAAAATGGAAGTTGAAACCGCAACTTGAATTTGGCTTTTTTCTCCGTTCCGAAGAATTTCTCCAAATAAAGACTTATAATCTTGAGCGACAGAGATACTGTTTGGCATTGTAGTTTTGTAACATAGATCAGCTCATTTCAATGGGGGCATACTATATCTAATTGTTAAAGTATTCTGCAATTTACTATTTTAGATTAACATATATTAGTTTTCAGAAAATATTTGCAAGTCTATTATATTTTAAATACTTAGGCTATTTTTAACTTCCTTTCAATGACTAAGCTACAATAAGATTCACTTTGGGATGCTAATTTTAAAAACTGAGCCCTTTCCTTCGATAGAATCGAGCTTAACTGTCCCGCCTAACTTAGATAAAACTTCTTTTACGATAAAAAGCCCAAGTCCGGAACCGTTATTGTCGTTGGCATAACGATAAAACATATCAAAAATCTTTTGGTGTTGTTCGGGTGGAATGCCTATACCATTATCTTCTACCTGAAATTCGATTTGGTCATTATCCTGACGCAATTTAAATTTTACAAAAGCATCTGCCGCATCAATACGGCTATATTTAACGGCATTCGACGCCAGATTTTTTATTATGGTTTTTAGCCGCTTTTTATCCCCATAAACCATTTCTGAACCCTCTATTTCGATTTGGAAATTTATTGTATGCTTAGTTAGGAATTTTAGGTCATTAAATATTTCCTCCACCATTTCGCCCATATCGAAATTCTCATACTTGAGCTCAATTTTGGCATTGTTAGCAAAATCGAGAATATCATAAATATTCTGGTCCAATCGGTCAACACTACCCTCCGCCATTTGAAGATAATTACTACTTTCGGGATTTAATTTTTCAAAGTCTTTAATAAGCATGAGGAGACCTTTAACAGATAGTATTGGGCTACGTAAGTCATGTGAAATGCTATAAATTAAAAATTCAAGCTCGGCCCTTGTTTTCAAATTCATTAAACTTAGTTCCTTTTCTGTTTGCACCATTGACCATTTTATGCGTTCTTTTTTCAGCAAGTTAACCACCCTACTATTCAAAAGAAAAGCACCCACAAAAATTGTTATTGCCGATGGAAAAACATTGTGAAATATAAAATCGGAAAAAGAAAGATAACCTACTGTAATGTAATATGTTATATCCAATATTACAGAAAAAATTACCACAGCCAGGTAATATCGAAATGGCCAGAACGCCAAAAATGCCGGACCCAGAAATAACATAGTGATGCCAAAAAATACTACTAGCCTAATTTCTCCGGGACAAATATTCATTAGGCACCAACCAAGAGTTGCAATGAAAAAAATGGCAATAAGTTGGCATTGAGCGCCATTTAGTCCTAATTTTTTTCTGTATTTACATATCAGAATAGGCAATAGCATGACCAAAAATTGCCAAATTAAGAGTAAGAGTCTATGTTCCGGCAAATAAACAAAGTATATTGCATACCAGGCAAACTGAGCCCCAGCAGATGCCATTGCACTTGTTAGGTGCACCTGATCATTACGCTCAGTAATTGCCCTAAAGGCTACTTTTCTATCAAAAATATCGGTTTGCATTTGGCTTATTTACGCTTCCT
Source organism: Saprospira sp. (assembly GCA_044349855.1). Taxonomy (GTDB): domain Bacteria; phylum Bacteroidota; class Bacteroidia; order Chitinophagales; family Saprospiraceae; genus Saprospira. Next base: position 7,916 of record JBIKQC010000101.1, on the reverse strand, counting down.
AAAGATTGGAACATGAGCATTATATTTACCTTATGAAATTATAATAGCTTTGCATCTAAATTTGAGCAGGATTCTTGGTTTTTGCAAAGTTAGACTTAAATTAGTCTAATTGACTAGAATGTTCTGTTGATTTTACTGTTAAAATTTTGTCGAAAATAACCCCGGAAAAATCTCTGGGATTTCAAACTTTCAACTTCGCCTATTTACAGGGCATTATAACGCTAAAAGCAGAGCCAATACCCAATTCGGATTCAATATAAATTTTAACGCCAATCTTTGCTAAAGCTTCTATTAAAATAAAAAGCCACAGCCCAGAACCCACAGTGCATTCCTATCCTTTTTCCCGGCTTTTGTATAATCCCTTGCACCCTTCATCAAAGAGGAATAAAAAAGGTACAACAATCCTGTTTTTTTGCAGGGATAGACTTAGAAATAACGAACAAAATTATATTATATTATTAGGATATTAATTTATAAATAATTATCTTTAAATAAATTAGTATAATTATACGACTGATTTTTAATTTCCATACTTATAATCTTTTTTGCAATTTTAGGGTTAGATTTAGGGTGTCATTCCACATCTAAGCTATCTAACTGTAAGTTTCAAAAACCAAAAATTAACCTATGAAAACTTATAAAGAAAATACGGAGGAAAATAAAAGAGAATCTGTATCAAACAATGAGTCGAAGATATCGAAAGGCACTAACTCCACTTTTCAATTTGTAGACAATCGCCCTGAAGCTGTTGCTCAAAGAAAAATGAAGGAAATGGCTAACAACAGTATTCAAACCAAGCAGGCTATACAACTGCAGAAAATGGTCAATAATGGCAGTTCTGAAACTCAGGAGCCAATCCAGAAAAAAGAAAACAATACAGGTTTACCCAATAACTTAAAGACCGGCATGGAAAGCCTCTCAGGCATGTCTATGGATGATGTAAAAGTCCATTATAACTCGGATAAGCCAGAAAAATTAGGAGCATTAGCCTTTGCTCAGGGAACTGAAATATTTATAGGACCAGGTCAAGAGGAACATCTAGCGCATGAAGCCTGGCACGTTATTCAACAAAAGGAGGGAAGAGTTGCCAAAACTATTCAGCTAAAAGAGGGGATACAAATAAATGATGATGCAGGCTTGGAGAAAGAAGCTGATGTGATGGGTAAAAGGGCATTGTTGAAGACGTCCGAGAATAATTTATCTCTAAATGAAACGGAGCTTAATGATGATTCTATTCTCCAGAAAAAAGAGAGCGATAGCAATGTTGTTCAACGGCACATCATGATGGCGAGTGAATTGGCAGATAGTTCATTAGACATTGAGGATTTAAAGGCAAAAGGAATCATACATTTTAAGAAAAAAGATAATTCTGATCCAATTCAACGTGTATGGTCAGTAGCGCAAGATGAAGAAAGAGCCAACAGAATGGCAAGTGCAATTGATTCAATTTACAAAGAATTAACAGCCAGTGAAAATGTAATAGCACAAATGGTGGTAAGTGTTGTTGAAAGGTTTGGAGTTGAATTTGTTCCTGTAACCAAAATTGACCCCACAAATAAAAGTAAAAAATCAGAATGGTTTGCTGGAATTGCATTAAATGAGCAAACAAAGAAATTGACGCCAAATGGATGGTTTGATGGTGTGGGCGGCATGTTTACTCCTGGAGGAAAACAAATTGGTATCGGTACTGATGCATGGGAAACATATGGAAGTCAGTTTATAAGGGGAAATATGATTCATGAGGGTACGCATCTGGTACAGTATTCAAGGTGGCTGGATGAAAATAGAGATTTTATTGATAAAAATGCTAGATCTTCTTATGAAAGAGGAGAACAAGAGTCTCAAAAAGCAGAATTGGAATCAAATCCAGATAAATTCAAAATGACTGACGATGTTTTATACAATAAAGCTACATATAACCAAAAATATAAAGCTGATTCTGGAACTCCATTTGATAGTTTCAAAAAAGAATTTGAATCTTATTGGAATGAGTCTTTGTTTAGCAGAGGAGCTAAAACTATCTGGGCTGAAGATCCCAAAAAACGAAAAGATCAAATAGTTAAAAAAATAATGGCTGGTTATGCAAGAATTAAGGTAGGATATGTTGGAGAGGGAAAAGAAGAAATGGATAATTGGGCTACAGAAAAATATAAAGAATGGAGTCCTAAAAATGGTTCTGAGAAATTCTTTAAATCTGAAAAAAATAGAAAGGCTTCTAATCAAGAAGCAAACAAATCTAGCGATTCATTAGGCATACCCTAAAAAACAATAGAGTTAAAGGCACTATTAAGAAATAAACGCAATATTGACAACCAACTTTTTGATCTTCTTTTAGATGAAAGTAATTATTATTATGAAATAGGAGATATGGAAGAATCTAATCTTTTATTACAACAAGCAGAAGATCTGTTAAATGAGTCTGATTAGAACAATTCAGTTTTCTTAGATAATTTCAAATCAAGATTCACAAAGCAGCCTACTATTGAAGCATGAGCCACAAGTAGCTATACAGCTGGAATGATATTAAAATAATTATCTTTAATAAGAAAATCATTGACAAATACAGCATAAAATTTTAATCTTTACAACGCTTATTTTGTTCAGTTTGGTCATTCCTTTGGGCAAACTTTTCCTGTTCATCTCATGGCTATAACAAAGTGTAGCGAGCAATAATGGAGCATCCTGCCTCGCTTAAACTTTGGTGTAGCTTGACAGTGACGAAGCCCGCAATCCCATACTGCCACTACACGCAACCCGTTATACCAAATGCTAAAAAGACGACAACGAACAAAATAAATTGACAATGGAAGAAAGACCAAAAATAAAATTAGAACTCACAATAGCCGACAAAACATTTGAAATTATTGGTTGGCTTTTAATTATTTCTGTTTGGGGCTTAACAATTACAAACTATGCAAACCTGCCTGAAACTATTCCGACACATTATAATGGAGCAGGACTAGCGGACGGATTTGGCGGAAAGGCGACTATTTTGACTTTGCCACTAACAGCAACAGTTCTATTTGTTGGACTGTCAATCCTAAATAAGTTTCCTCATATTTTTAATTATCCGACCAACATAACACAAGACAATGCATTAAGACAATATACAAATGCAACAAGAATGATTAGATATTTGAAACCCATTATTGTTGTCATTTTCGGACTAATTGCATTCAAGACAATTCAAAATGCAAACGGACTAGAGTACGGACTTGGAATTTGGTTTTTACCAATGACATTAGGACTAATTTTTATTCCTTTGATATATTTCCTAGTAAAATCATTTAAAGCGACAAAATAATGTCGAAGAAAGAAAGCACTGGCTATAACAACTATAGTTTCGTTGGGCTCGGAGCGCCAAAAATGATTTCGTCTTCCGGACGAGAGAACGAAAGCTTTCTTCCGCACAACCTAATATGGACTTATCGACAATAATTCAGAAAGATATTTAGAGGACTTAGGTCCTCTTTTTTTGTTTTTGGGAGCTAAAAAAAGGCCATAAAAATAATTTTATTGGTGCATAGACCTAAACTTCTTACCCACAAATCAGTTTTTTTAGGCAATTGGATTAGGTTCAAATTCACTCAAACAGATAGGTGGACCTCTTTCATGGAAGTCCGCCACAATGTTCGTTATTCCTTATCCGCAGCACAGGCATCAGCATTGAATCCACAAACCATCTTATCGCTAAGTTTTTGACGACTAATAGCCCTATTCTAAAAAATAGCCTACTTTTTTTCCATTACGCCAAAAAATCATGTTTTTTAACATTAGTAAATACAGATTTGGTTATCTCGAGATTTTTTTTGAAATTTGTTTCTAGCTTTTGCACGAATAGAGCAGTTTGGCGACATTATAAATTAATCTTTTTCAGTGAATTGAACAACAATTTTTTTATTTTTATTTTTATTTTTTTTAAGTGCTATTCAATCGCAAAACGGTTATAAACAATATAAATATACATAAATATGAAAAAAATATTACTTATAATATGCGGTATAATCTTTACCCTAAAATTATCCGCACAAACGCCAAGTCTTTCTTGGGCAAAATCTATGGGTAGTGTATCATCAGATATTAGCAAAGCTATTGTAACGGATGCCTCAGGCAATATTTATACAACGGGATTTTTTAACGGAACAGCAGATTTTGATCCGGGTGTTGGCACGTTTACCTTAACTTCTGCAGGAAATAGCGATATATTTGTAAGTAAAATAAATTCGTCGGGAAATTTTGTTTGGGCGGTTCAAATTGGCGGCACCGGAGCTGATGAAGGTTACGGTATTTCGAAAGATGCTAACGGGAATATATACGCAACTGGAAGTTTCAGTGGTACAGTAGATTTTGATCCCGGTGCAGGAACAAACAACTTAACAGCTTTTGGCAGCTTAGATATTTTTGTACTTAAATTAAATATTTCTGGTGCTTTTATTTGGGCAAAACAAATAGGTGGTGCAGGAGGAGATGAAGGTAAATCCATAATTGTTGATTCAATTGGTAATGTTCACACTACGGGTTATTTTAGCGGCACTGCAGACTTTGATCCGAGCGCAAGTATTTCTAATTTAATTTCAAACGGTTCTTTTGATGTTTTTGTAAGTAAACTCAATTCTTCTGGAAATTTTATTTGGGCTAAAAATATGGGTGGGGCAAATAATGAAAATGGAAACGCTATTTCTTTAGATGCTTCAAACAATGTATTTACAACCGGTTTTTTTGGAGGGACAGGTGATTTTAATCCTGGAGCATTATCATTTAACTTAACTTCTGCTGGGGCCGGGGATGCTTTTATTAGTAAACTGGATTCATTTGGTAATTTTGTTTGGGCCAAACAACTAGGTGGTACTGCCAATGATGTTGCTAACGCCATTACGATAGACGCTGCAGGAAATGTATATTCCGCAGGTTATTTTTTTATAGCTGGGGATTTTGATCCCGGGGTATCAACTTTTAGTTTAACATCAAATGGTGTTGGCGATATTTATGTAAGTAAATTAGATCCTTCGGGAAATTTTTTATGGGCAAAAAGCATGGGTGGACCAAAAGATGATTTTGCACATGCAATTGCTGTAGATTTATCAGGAAATGTTTACACTACCGGTTTCTTTGCCGATACTTCAGATTTTGATCCGGGGGTAAGTACCTTTAATTTAGTTTCGGTTTTCCCAACTAATCCTAGTCTGATAAGAGATCAAGCTTTTGTAAGTAAACTCGAAGCTTCTGGGAATTTTCTTTGGGCAGGGGCTTTAGGTGCAATTAAAGGCTATGGAATCTACGCTACTTCAACAGAAATTTATACTACCGGTTACTTTACAAGCACTACTGATTTTGACCCTTCTACTAATATATTAAATTTAACTACTGCCGGTTCGGATGATATATATGTTCATAAAATGAATCAGGGCATTAATGTTAGTGTAAATGAAAACAAAATTCAATCTACAATAACTGTATTTCCAAATCCATCAACAGGAAAATTCTGTATCAGTAATACGGAAATTTCAGATCTAATGATAATTACAAATTTATTGGGGAATGAGCTAATGAGATTTATACCTGCAAGTGATAAAGAATATATTGACATGAGTGAAATGGCAAACGGCATTTATCTTCTTATTACCATAAATACTAATGGTCAACAGCTAACAAAACTTTTGATAAGTAAATAATTTATTAATCAAATTGTATTTTTATTTATACTTTTTAGTATTTACTAAAAAGTATAAATATTAGTTTTGATTTAATATATAAAACAAAACATTATGGGTTTATTTAATTTTTTTAGAAAAAAAACAAATAAAGCGTCTAATGAGACAGACCCTGAAGATTTTATGGCAGAAATGGAAGCCATGATGAATAAGATTAAAGAAGAAGAAGGTACTGACCTTGACGAATTACCCAATCATATCGGTGAATTTGGCTTCTCGAAAGACAACCCTATACTTTTGACCAGTATTGCTGAGTCGAGAAAATACTTAGATAGATTAATTTACATTAAACTAGGTGCATCTCAATATAGCTGGAAAAGAACTGGTTCATTCAGCAGTACAATTGTAAGCACGCCTATCGATGAGTACAACTTATTGGATACTGACTTAAATATTGTTAAAACGATTTATATTTGGCCCTATAACAAGGTAAATTCCAAAAAAGTACCGAAGGGATTTGGCTTTATGGGTGAGTAGATTGAAAAAAGTTATATATTAAAAGGCTCGAAGCCTAAGGAATGATTCTTCTTGACAGAGGGCAAAGTCCTAATTAGGATGGTGCTATCAAAAATAATATTTAATGCTACATAGAGGACTTCGGTCCTCTCTTTTGTTGTACTAATTCATAAAAGCTTCATCCTGAAGCTTTTTTTGTCATAACTTTTATTTTTTGACGTTTTTATTAAATTACATATCTTTGTAAATATAAGAAAAAGCCGGGAACTGCTACCGAAGGTTTAGTTCAACAGCACCTAAAAAAATGCGGGCGGAAGTATAAGTTTTTTGCCTACAATTGGTCGCTTCGCAAAAGTTTGTTATTTTTATGTAGGCAAAAAAGAGTATAGTATTTCGGCAACTAATAAACATTGTGTCGGTAGACAACATTTAGGTTTCAAACACCGCACTTCTTTTAGCTCCAAACCGTTAGCTGTAATTTTAGGACGACCTACAAACGAAAACATTGACGACAAAAAAGAAAACAAATTCAAGACGAAAATCCAGTAAAGGATTTGACTTAAACCCATACTTAATTGTAGTTGGACTTTTACTTCTTGCTTTGACAATTTATGGTTTTCGTTTGCAAAGTTCAAGCAAACACTTAATTCCAATAAGTGTAATTGCTTTGTTGGCAGGTGTGCTTTTTGAAAGCAAACGTCTAACAGAAAAATGGTCGACTCTTTTGCTTTCCGGTTTTGGTTCTTTCATTTTTAGCTTCTTTGCATTCCTACCCGGAAAGAAAGAACACATTTACAATTTTGAAGTCCATATTGCAATTTGGCCTTACATGTTCATCTTTTTCTTTATTTTTTTTTCAATTTCATTTCATGGCGACAAAATAATTCCAAAGTTGACAGAAGGAATAACATTACTTCAATCTATTGCTTTAATTTATTGGGTAGTTGACTATGGCTTTGTTGACATCGACAGTTTGTTTCTAAAATCGTTAATGGTTGTTGGTCTTTTGTTTTCCTTGTTTTCAGTCTTTAACGCTTTTACTCACACTATTTTATCAAGGACTAGCAGACTGACATTGAGTATTTGGAGTTCTATAATTATGTTGTTTTTTGCGGCTGAAAACATTTATAGAGTTTACCAAAACGAACAAATAGAAAATACGGCTGACCTAACTCACGGACTTTATATTGGACTTCAATATTTTCTTTTAGGCATTTCCTCAATTTACATTGTTCATAATTTTCTAATGCTGTCACGCTTTCTTCCAAACAAAAATCGATTTTTTAATTCCGAGTATTATCGTGACATAAAAAAACTAAAAAGCGACCATATCAAACGGTATTCGGACAGACAAGTAAGTATTTTACATTCTTTGTTTTGTTTTCTTTTCACATCGACAATTTTCTTTTTAAACTACTACTACCAAATACTTCCAAGACACGTTGCCATTTGGACTGTGTTTGTTGTTTTTCCATTTATTTTAATAACTTACGAATATGCGACAGGAAAGATAAACTACAGCTAACAACTATAATTTCGTTGGGCTCGGAGCGCCAAAAATGATCTCGTCTTCCGGACGAGAGAACGAAAGCTTCCTTCCGCACAACCTAATATGGAGTTATCGACAATAATATTTAATGTTACAGAGAGGACTTCGGTCCTATCTTTTGTTACAGGCATTTGGCAATCAACTTTTTTAAGCGCAAATCATCTCCTGGCTTTATTGCTTTCGGGATTGTGCATCTATCA
>JBIKQC010000540.1:0-3141 GCA_044349855.1 Saprospira sp. | reverse complement strand
TTCAATCCTATTCGGATATAATGATAGGCTTGCAGAATTACCACTGAAAGGAAAGCAAGAGCTATGGCACGATATCTGACGATTGTCCCGACATTACTCACCAAGAGTCCGATCAGCAACAAGTTTCCGACAGCATAGAAAAAAAGGAAATAACTCATTGGATTTGAAGGAGAAGTAACCCTTCTGAAAGGCAAGGTAAACAGTGCTACTATCCAAAAAAGTATGATTTCGACTGCAGCAATCCACTGCAATAAATCTTTACAGTCCCAAAGAAATGGTCTGAAACAGACATTAAAAACAGCTTGAGGAAGAGAACTTAAAAGGCCTATAAAGGTTGGTTCCATAGGACTGATTCCTTTTATAGCCGAAGAACCGGGTTCGTTTAGAAACTCCTGTTGTCTTTCAGCAACCAAATTCATAATCGGATAACTGCCAGTCATTTCCAAAAGTACTACAAAGCAAAGAAGCACTAAATAGACAAGGCTGAATTTATATAAAGGACTGTTGTTGGGCCGATAAACAGACCATACAAAGGCTATAATAGCCGGGAAAAGGATAGGAATAAGATAATACCTGAATAATGCTATTATCAGCATCCCCAAAAAGAGTTCAAGTAGGGGAAGTGTTTTTCTGACTGTTAACTTACTGAGACTCAGCAACACCAGACTTATTCCAAAATAAATCCAAACGTCCTTGTGCAGACCAGCGGTCCAGAAAATTACGGAGGGCATAAAAAAACTAGTAAAGACAAGCAGCGGTTGCGGAATCTGCATTGCATCTTTGAGTGCCCTATAGAAATTGAGACTTGCAAAGAGACCCAACATAGCTACAAAAACAATATGTACATTGTAGCTGCCAAATGCAAACAGCTGTGGCAGTGCATGAATATGGATCAGTAGATAGGTTCCAAAATCTTTTTCAATATATCGCCATTCAGGATATACAAAAACATTTGACCCATCAGGAACTGAAGGGTTCATCAACAGCCAGGACTGTAGGTAATAATAGGGGTATTTAAAAAAGCTGTGTGCAATTTCTGCTGATGCATTGAAATAATCGAAAGTATCTACGCCTCCAAAATAAACATTGTGTATGTGTCCATACAAAATCCCCATTAGTATTTTCAATACAAATACTCCACAGATAAAAGTAACCGTAAGTTCCTTTATCTGAAAATATGAAGATTTTGTTATCAGAAAACAAAAAGCTGCACTGTACAGTATGATGAGTAATATGAGAAACATTCAAAAAGATAATTTCGAAAAAAATGATAACGAATAATTTTCGGTTTTATGATATTATTGTTTCGAATTCCTCCCGCTTAAAAGGGGAACAAATCTGAAATTATCAAATTCTTCGTAATTGTATTCACGTTCAGCTATTTTTTTAATTCTGGTCATAGTCTGTTCTTTCTGACTGCCTAAAGGAATTACCATGATTCCTCCTATAGCCAATTGATTCAGTAATGCATCAGGAACCTCAGTCGCTGCACAAGTTAATAAAATTCTGTCAAATGGGGCAAACTCACCAAGTCCTTTGATACCGTCACCGTAATAACATCGCACATTCGACATTTGCAGAGAATCGAGCATAGATTTGGCTTTAAGATACAGTGCCTCATGACGCTCTATTGTATAAACCCTTGCACCCATGGCACCCAAAATTGCCGACTGATAACCTGATCCGGTACCAATTTCCAAAACTTTGCTTCTTTTTCGAACTTCAAGCAACTGAGACTGATAAGCAACTGTGAAAGGCTGTGAAATGGTTTGACCTTCTTCGATAGGCATTGCTTGATCTTCATAAGCCATTTCTTCAAAAGCTTTGTCCAAAAAGAAATGTCTTGGAATTTTATTCATTGCCTCCAAAACATTTTCATCATTTATACCTTTTTGTCGGATACTTTCGACCAGTCTTTTTCTCAATCCTTTATGTCTGTAGGTATCTTCCATTTTCAGAATAGAGTTATATGTAATTCGCAAAGATAGAATTTAAATTTAAAAAAACAAACCGCAGATGTACGTATACATGAGCGGTTTAATTTTTTAATAGCTTAGTTTTTCTTTATTTTTCTTCGCTGCGATTTAAAATACGTAATGCTTTAACATTTGAAACTCTATTGCGATGATCAAGATAGGATTGTTGAGCCGGTTTGAGAAAACCCTGATCGAAAGCGATCGTTGTAGAATAACCGTTTAAATGACGCTGAAAAATTACCTTATTGGGAATGCTCGGATCTTCATTCTGTTCAAATACAATTCTTTCGGTATCGAATGAAGAAAGCATATAGATCACTTGATTTTTTGTATCGTCAATCTGCATTTTCAGGAACACTTGTTTCAATGAATTGTCATAATAGATACTTAGCCGTTCTTCAAATATTTTGTTATTTTCTTTTATTTTGGTTCCTATTCCTTCTAAAGTGTTAGCATTTATCCAACGCCAGTTTTCATAGGCGGTTCCACCCTCTTCCTCTTCGTCAGTCCATTTCCCGAGCAGCCATTCAAAAATTTTGAGATGAGAATCCAGTTGCTGATTTGACTGTAGCGATTTGACAGATTTATTTTTGATGCGGGATTGCGTTTTAGATTCATTGTCTTTTTTGGTTGACATGTTTTCGTTTCCCTTAATGTATGATTCAATTTTATCGGCCATTGCGGGATCAGCACTTGGCGGATTAGCATAATTGCGGTTTTGGTTTTGATAATCGGTACGTGGAACAATTTGTGGGCTGTTTGCTACATTGCCATTTGTGGTAGAAAAATCGTTGTATTCTGCGCGGGGCCTTGAGATAAAAGAATTATCCTCTTCATCCTTTGCAGGTTCAGGAGTCATAGTAATCACATCATTTGACTTTTCATTTATTGTGATTATGTCAAGGCCATATTTTTCGACTGAGGCTTCTGCTTTTTTACTTTCTTTACCTGCTTGTTTTTTGGCTTCCTGAAGCATTTTAATTTTCTGGCGCTGATCTTCTTCTTCAAAAGCAGAATCCTTATCAGATGGAATGATAGGTATTGTCTCGGATTTGGCCGAAGGAAGTTCTACATCCTCTACCTCTTCTTTAGATTCTGCCAGAGTGTTGTTCTGTTTAGGCCATTGAATAAGCGAAATTCCTACTGAAATAATGATCAGGACTGA
>JBIKQC010000539.1:0-3142 GCA_044349855.1 Saprospira sp. | reverse complement strand
GTATTCACCTTCTCCCATTGTTTTTTTGCCTTATCTTTTATTTTCTGGTAAATCGCAATTGCTCATGGGTGAATTTTATTACCATAAAGAAGAACTTTCATGAATTTCATATCCCTGTCTGTCGGGGAAATATTCATCAGGTTGAAACTTTTCTATTATTTCTATTGGTTCGGATATTTTTTGGCGTTTAAAATTTCTGGAGAGTAAGCAATGTTTTCCTTTATAGAAAGCTGTTTTTTCCAGAACCCCCTGTTCGTCAAAAAAAAGTTTTTGAACTATTCTCTTACCTTTTAACTCAAAAATAGCCCAAAAGGCTTTATCGAAACCTATATCCGGAATAAAGTTTATTCGATGATTAGTAACAGGCTCGTATGATATTTGATATTTTCCGTTTTTTGAATTTGACTGAACTCTTATCACTTGTTTTTGTCGCTTTGTTTTATTTTCAACCGTTATTTCTTTCCGAATTATGTATTTTGACAATTGCTTGTTTTTATCATACAAATAAGTTATTTCCTTATTTTCCAAATGCTTTCCGAGAGTGTATAAAATACTTGATTTTTCATCTTTTCGAGGATCTCCTTCTTCATAACCTAGTTTGTTTAATCTCGTGAAAATATCAGCCTCTCGATAATTTTTATCTGATACAGACAGTAAATTACCACTGTCATTATATATAAGCGAGATTTTGCGTTCAAATGATTTCCAAACGGAATCCAGCAGTATATTCGATTTGATATTTACTTCATATTTGGTTATTTTTTTATTTTCCGTTTGAAAAACGTGTTCACAGGAATATTTATAAAAACTATCCACCGAGCTTATTTCAATGGAAGAACCCAATATCGTTGAATCTGAAATGTAATAAATAGGGTTTCTTTTTATCAAAAAATTAAAATCGGCATATTTTGCAATTAAAAAACCCGTGGATGTTACACCGCGTTCTTTTATTAAATGTACAAAAGAGTCGCTCTCTATATTGGGAAAAGCAATAAGAATATAGGTATATGTTGCTCTAATCTTTAGCTCGCCGGCTGCTTCTAGAATAGGGCTGTTTATTTTGCGGTTAACAGTTATATCTTTTTTGGGGATACTATCTCTATAGTATTTAGAATAATAAAATTCCTCTGCAGGTGCTTTTGTTTTTTGGGGTTTACCAAAGGGTGAAGGATGTGACAGATAGTAGTTAAAAGATCTTATGCGTATCGAGTTACGAAAATAATACCCGAATCCATCATCTATCTTTCTGGTAAAAGGAATCGCGGAATTATTAATGGGATACTGCGCGCTGATTCCGGAAAAAAAACAAAGGGCAATAATGATAGTGTATATAAGACGCATATAGTTTTAGTAGGATTTATTGAAACAGCTTTTTTTAGTGTAAATATTGCTATACAATTCAGATTAAAAAATAAGAAATGATGTATCCTTCTCTGAATTTAAAATATAAATCGGGTACATGCCTTACAATGATTTCTTTTATGCGATTGGGGTTTCCATTATATTCAAAATGTCTTGAAAGCAGCTCTTTATGCTTTTTTTTATAAATAATTTTTTTCAGAATTCCGGAGCTGTCATAAACAAGCTCCTGTGTTATTCTTTTGCCCTTGAACTGAAACATAGACCAGAACTGCCAACCATCACCCAATTCAGATACTGTATTAAATACAGGGGATTCTACTCTTTCATAAACAGCTTCATATGCACAACTGTCGCAATTGCTTTTGATGAGATAGGTTTGCTTTGATTTTTTTCTCTTTTTACTTTCAGGGCTTTCTGCCATGATTGTATTTACTTGGTAATGTGTCAGTTGATTCTTTTCGTTATAAAAATACTCGATTTCCTTTTTTACATATTCCTTTTTGTCGAAACTCTTGGGATAGTCGTCGTCATAGTAATTGTTAAAAACGTTAATGTAATTATCAAAAGTGTTAATCTTTTCATCTTTTACATAAACCAAAGCGCCGGAGCTGTCATTGCGTATTTCAATGTAACGCTTGTTTTTTTTTCCTTTAAACTCCGATTCAATGCTGTCAAAACGCCCTTCAAAAGATGATAGTCCAGTTGATTTATATAAAAAATCACCTTTCTTTGAACGAATTTGCGCACTTTGCTTAAAAAGGTTTTCTGTATGATGTGAAGAAAATTCGCTATATAAAGAATCTTCTACAATTCTTATTTTTTGCAGACAATAGTTAAAAGGGTATATGGGATATACAATAGTTGCGCTCCAATAAGATGTTCCGGTATATTTGTAAGTCCACACAGTGTCATTTATATTATATTCAAAACCGGCATCTTCTATTTGTAAAAACCTGTTTAACTCCTCAATAAAGACAGAATCTTCACGTAGGCTGATGGGATATGTGTTTATTTCGATATTTGTGCCTAATGATAAGTATAAAGAATCACCAGGAAAAAGTTCCGAGTTAATATATTGGTCATAAATAGGGTTATGCCATTCTTCCATAAGAGATATATCTGTTTCTCTAAATTTAGTAATTCTTTCAATTCTAAGAAATTCGGGTGGTGTTGTTTTAAGATATCCCCTGTCATTTTTAAAACTGAAAAATTGAGGCCAGTATAAAGGCCCATCGGGAATTTGAGCCTGCATTTGTGAGGTACAGAAATAGATAAATACGAAGAGTAGTATTTTTATGGCTTGCATGGTACTTGAACTGGGTTAATATAAATGTTTAATAAATTCTCTATACAAAATAAGCACCGGGTTGGTATTTTTTGATGGCTAACATGAATACCTAAGGCATACTATTCAGGTGGAGGTAAAATAGATGCTAAGTCTAGTGGTTTATATGCGTCATTTATGATGCGAATCTGTGGAACAAATTTTCGTATTCCATAAAGCATTAGTTCCCGTTCATTCGTAAGTTTTGTAAAGTCAACAATTTCATCAGAATGGAGCAAAAGATAAAAAGAATAACCTGCCTCATCATCAAAATTTATCGTAACAGCTCTTACCGACTCCCAACCTATTGTAATTACCGTTTTTCGATTAATGAAATTTTTACGGAAGACAAAAATACTAGCTTTATCTATTTTGGTAGTTATACTAGTATTGCCACTAAGCATAAGAATAAATAAAGAAAGAAAAAGAATAGGAAAAGAAAACATAAATATAAAT
>JBIKQC010000100.1:0-11043 GCA_044349855.1 Saprospira sp. | reverse complement strand
TACTTTACTCACTGACAAACCTAATTTGAATTTATTCTCTCTGTCAGCTCCTTTAAAATCTTGACTATGTTTATTGTAGCACTGCTTGTTATTCCCTCTGCCATAGCACTTATCATATTGGGCTTTCTTTCTTTCAACAATTCAATTCCCGGTTATGAATGGTTGATGTGTATTCCATTAGTTATAGGAACTGGCGCTTTTTTATTGAGAAGGGCAATTTATGAATGGTGGATCAGTCGTCATCCTGCCGGACTTTCCGCAAAGGAAATTGACATTTTGGCCAAACATTTCCCATATTATCAAAGATTGGGCGCAGAACACAAATTGGAATTTGAAAGAAGAGTCAGTGTATTCAGGGATCAGAAAAAATTTCAGATGCGTGGTGCCGAAAAAGTTCCCGGTGACATTCAGCTGCTGCTCTCTGCATCTGCTATTCAACTCACAATGGGCTTTCCGTATAGGAAAGAGTTTTTCCAAAAACTTGGCACAGTAGTAATGTTTCCCCGTACCTTTATCACACCTGCATTCAGTAGACATTTACACACAATTGAGATTAATAGAGAACATTATGATTGTATGATCATAGCTGTTAATATGTTTGTAAAAGGCCTTCAAAATCCTTCCAATTATTACGACAGCGCACTTTACGGTTATGCTAAACTTTTTAAACTGGAGAACAATCTCAATGATGATGCAATTCCTTACGACAAAGAAAAACTTATCTATGAATTACATCTGAACAGAAGATTTCAGGCTGATTATATTTTCAAATATACTGCAATACCAAATTACGAACTGTTTGAAATGTGTTCTGAACAGTTCTTTGCGCTACCACATATTATGCGCGAAAAAATGCCCGCTGTTTATGAATATTTTGTTGACATTTATCAACAGGATCCGCTCAATTATACAAGTCCCGCAATTCAAGGCACAGAGATTCAGATCTCTGAAAACAGTACTGAAGAAAACTAAATATCGCCGGATGCCATGGCAATGAAATTAGGATTTACCAATGATAACTTGTTATAATGCAGTGGGCGAAGCGAGTCAGCTTCAAGAATTTTTCCTCCGGCTTCTTCCAGTATTATCTGAGCAGCAGCAGTATCCCACTCCATAGTTGGCGACATACGCGGATAAAGTTGTGCTTCTCCGTTAGCCAACATCAGGAATTTAAGCGAACTGCCCTTCGATACCAACTCGGGGGAATTCAGCCTGTTGATAAAATTAAGGGTGGCATCGTTCATGTGTGATCGGGAAGCTACTACCTTTAAGCCTTTTGAGCTGATATTAAATTCTGAGGCTTGCAGTTTTTGAACTTCTTCCCCTACTTGGCGAAAAGCCCCTTCGCCTTTTACTGCCCAATACATTTCACCCGCACAGGGGGCATAAACCACCCCCATTACCGGACTTCCATCGTGAATGAGCGCGATATTGATGGTAAAATCTCCATTTCTTTTAATGAACTCTTTAGTGCCGTCCAGGGGGTCAACCAACCAGTATAAGTTGAAATCTTTTCTTTCGTCAAAAGGCAATTCCTTATTCTCTTCAGACACTATCGGAAAGTGCATGGGAAGATTTTCCAATCCTTCACAGATTAGCGTATTCGATTTTCTGTCCGCCAAAGTCAATGGCGAATCATCTGATTTTTGACTTATTTCAATGTCTTTTGTACTGTAATATACTTCCAAAATAGCCTCGCCGGCTTTTTTGGCAATAACTTTAAGCTGCGCTGTAAGTATTGAATAATTCTTCATGATAAAACTAATTTGCTTTTTACAAAGCTAATACAAAAAAGGGAACAAAATATTTCAGGACTAACAAATAAAAATCAGGCAATCCAATTTAACAGTTGACTGTATCTTCTGTCCTGTCTCAAAACATATTCATTACCGATCAGAACAAGATGTTTCCTTGCTCGGGTTAGTGCCACGTTCAATTTTCTGTCTACACTTTCATCGTCGGAAAGGGATACTACTGAATCGAGCTGATGTGTCATATTCAGACAGAATGAGATAATGATTATATCCCGCGCACCACCCTGATAGCGTTCAACGGTATCGATAGTACAGCGCTCGTAGCCCTTTCCATAGCTTTCCAGCAGATGTCTGATTTGTGCAATCTGAGCACGGAATGGAGTAATAACGCCAATATTTTCAGGTAAAAATGGTATTTCGTTGGCTTCATACAATTGCCGGAAGGCGTCTATAGTCTCCCCTACCATCTTTGCTTCAACGAGATTTGTTTTTGGATTTCCATCATAATCCGCTATAGAAGGCCGATACACTACTCTTTTAGATGCGAGTTCCCTGCAGAGTTCGTCGGCATTGTCTGCCAACTTATAGTTCAAATCTTCCCTTTGCCAAGCACCGCCGCTTTCAAGGGGAAGCAGATGAAGCTGTTCACCATAAAAGTATCTGCTGGGAAAATCGCAGATATCACCGTGCATTCGGCCCTGATGCGAAAGCATATCCCAAGCCCAATTCCATCCCATCTCTTTTGCCCGATTGAAAAGTCGCTCGAAAAGTGAATTTCGGCGATTGCTCAATCCGATTTCAAGCAGCTGTTCATCTTTCACTGCCGATTTATTTTTATCCTGAAGCACAACAGCCGGCAGCTGCTTATGGTCACCAATAAGAATAAAGCGTCGGAATGCCGGCAGCATACCCACCAGCATTGGTTCCAATATCTGTGAAGCCTCATCAATAATAGCAGTATCAAATTTTTTCAGTTTCAGTATGAGGGGTCTGTTGAGGATAGTAGCCACTGTTGAAACAAAAATTCTATGTCCGTCAATGACATCTTTCAATCCTTTTCGGGTTTCTACTTTCTCGGTCACAACAGAAAACATACGATGCTCAAAGCGATCATCGCAGGAATACCGTGAGCCGAGCCGCAGATAATCCTGTTCTGCAAATTCATGAATTGCTTCACAGATTTCATCCACGGCCCTATTGGTATAAGCCAACAATAAAATCTGCTGATTGGTATGTTTTAAAAGGTATTTTACCGATTCAGCCAGCATAAACTTTGTTTTGCCGGTACCGGGAGGTCCTACCAAAAGAAAATACTCCTTTGCTGAAAGTGCTTTTCGCAATATGCGTTTTTGCTCATCACTCAAGGAAGGATTATCGAAAACGATCTGTTCTTCTTCCGATTTCAGAGGTTCACGGGTCGTCAGCAGCAGTTGTTTTTTGTCCTTACCGGTTTCCAGAAAATCGAAAAGGCCCTGAAATTGTACGGAGTAGCTTTTGTCCATCATATCCGGTTCGATGTACCAATGCTGGAATTGCCTGAAAATGGCCCCGTTATACTGTCTGGAATGCAGTTTGAAAACTACTTTTTCCGAATCTATTTCTACTATTGAGCCTTTAAAAATCTGATGGCTGAGTACATTTTCACTGTCGGTTGCTTTTGGATAAAGCACACCAATGTCGCCCTGTCTGAAATTGGCGAGCGGATTGGTCATGTCGGTTCTTTTTAATACTAAAACCGGCAGTTCATCGGCACTGTGATTTTCGGCTATTTCCATTCCACCCAAAATTTCAAAATTCTGGTTTTTATCTTCATAGTCATTCAGCCACATTGAAGACAGGCCGTTACAGCTGTCATTACCTTCAATTCCTGTTTTGGCCAACACATGTTCTCTTGCAGTAAAGGCAACGAAGGCAAGAAAATACCTTCTTTCCAACTCCGATGCTTCCAACAGAAGTCTTTCAAATTTCTGAATGGCGGTAGCCGTAAAACCGGTTGCCTTGTTCATTTTCATCAAATTCAACTGGTGCAGCACAGTCATCTGATCAAGTGGACGGTTATCTATTGCAGCGAGTTGACGGTCGATGGCAACAAGCTCATTGCGCATTTTAATGACCTCATCTTTCATAAATTTTTCGGCAGGTGCAAGCCGCAGCTGATCAAAATCCAATTTGGAGTACAGTACATACTCCATAACATCCATTCCATTATAGACAGAGCGGACAAGCAGGTCGTATAATGTAGTTTGAGCATAATGGTTGTGATTTAGCCCAAATCGGTTGGTTTTATAGGGCGAACCGCTTTTCAACTCGACAATAGCAGCTTTTTTGCCTTTTTCGGGAACATGCCATACGTCGAGGCGTCCCTGAAGACCATATTTTTCAGAATAGAAAGAAGGCTCCAGATAACAGTTTTCTGCTTTTATATCAACTCTATCCAGCTCATTCAGAATTACATATCTGATGGTATTAAAATGTTTGGCAGACTGCATATAAATGTCCTTCATCTCTTCATCATTGAAGTCGGCAAAGGCAAGCGGATTGGTCTGAAACACTTTGGGAAAGATCTTTTTAAAATCAACTTCAGTGTCGGTCAGCAAAATATCCAATAGAAAGTTGGCAATATTACCGACCATGATTGCTTTTGTATTTTCACGGGCTTTGAACTTACTGAGGAGATAAAGCAGGGGTGCAGCGCCAAAATCAGTAAAACATTCTGCAACAGATGTTACATCCATCAGATAGTCAGGCTCCAACACAATGACTTTGGGAATATAAATTCCATCTTCATTGATGAGCACATCTATAAGATTCAATGTGGCTTTTTTATTAAAAACATCCCGAACCAATGCTATCGTTTCATTAAAATGTTCATTGACTGCTGTTTCATTGTATTTTACCCTCAATACCTCGGGGGAACTTATACCATGTTCCTGACAAAGCAAAAATTCCTGATCCTCATCCATATCAATAACCACAACCCTCAACTGATCTAGTTTTTCTTTTACCCGGAGCTTATTGTTTTCCATTTCTCCTTCATCGTTCTGCGGCAACAGATCCTTCAGTTCCTGAGGCACAGGCAGCTGACAAAAGGCTGAGATTGCGAAAGCAACAGTCTTCAAAGAAGATAGATATTCTGCTCTGCTGATGCTCATTTTTTTTGCACGGACCAACTTCTGTTTTTTGCGCATCGAGTGAATCCGCCACTGTAAAGCCTTGCTTATATCGTATTTGTAACTGGCAAAGGCTACACGGGCAAACATAGTGGAAAAGTGCAGATTTTCAACCTCGGTAAATGCAAAGATCAGTTTGGTGAGCAGATTGCTCAGTTCCATAAACTTTGCCTCCTCTTTAAAGCCCTCGGCCTTATCCAACTTTTTCAGTTCCAAAAAAAATAAACGGGCTATTTCAGGACGGTTCATGATGGGTGGTTTTTTACAGAAATATCATTCTCAAATTATAGCGCTCACTCGTCTTTGGGACTAGATCGGTTCTCAAATTTAAAAGTCGTCTTCAAATTTTCAAATCCCCAAATCTTCAAATCAGTTTAATAGTGTCTCCAGCCCTGCGCAATCAAATCATGCATTCTTCCTGCTTTTGTCTGAAGTCTCACCCCATCTTTTTCAGGGACAATCTCACCTATAATACTGATTTCCAGATTGTATTTAATCTTTTCGGCATCCTTTGGATCAATAGTGAAAAGCAGTTCATAATCTTCACCGCCGTGCATGGCACAGACCATCGGATCTGTATTAAAATCAAGCGCCTTCTGATAGGTCAGCTCCGAAACCGGGACATGCATCTCCTCTACAATAGCCCCGCATTTTGACTGATTGCAGATATGCAGTACCTCTGAGGAAAGCCCGTCAGAAATATCAATCATGGAGGTGGGCAGCAGTTTTACCGATTCAAAAAATTCAACCATATCTTTGCGGGCCTCCGGTTTCAAAATTCGCCCAACCAAATAATTTTGTCCTTCAAACTCAGGCTGCATATTGGGATTGGCCAAAAAGACCGATTTCTCACGCTCCAGCAGTTGCAGACCAACATATGCCGCACCCAAATCTCCGGAAACACAAATAAGATCACCTGCTTTGGCGCCGCTGCGATAAACAATTTTCTCAGCACTCTGCTCTCCAATTGCTGTGATACTCAGTGTCATTCCTTTCAGCGAAGAAGTCGAGTCACCGCCAACCAAATCTACTCCATGCTGCACACAGGCCAAGCGCATGCCCTCATAAATCTCATCTAATGCTTCTACAGAATATTTGTTGGAAATAGCCATGGAAACCAATACCTGACGAGGATAGGCATTCATAGCATAAATATCTGACAAATTGACCATTATAGCCTTATAGCCCAAATGTTTCAGTGGCGTATAGATAAGGTCAAAATGTACATTTTCAACCAGCATATCAGTAGAGATAACGGTGGCGTTTCCGCTTCCGTATTGGATAACTGCTGCATCATCTCCAATACCTTTTATGGTGGATTTATTCATTTTCCCGAAGTTTCGGGTAAGATGTTTGATCAGGCCAAATTCACCCAATTCGTCTAATTCTGTACGTTTCATATATTAATTTGTTAATCAGAGCATTATACCTTTAACCCAAATACGTCATTAGAAATTCTAATGACGTATCTGGGTTAAAAAAGGATTGTATTTTTTTTCTCTGCCAATGCTAGTACTGTTACCATGACCGTTATAAACAATAACATCATCAGGCAACACCAGCAGTTTAGTTTTAATATTATTGATTAAAGTATCATAATCGCCGCCAGGCAAATCGGTTCTACCTATGGAATCTTCAAAAAGTACATCACCTACAATGATAATTTTCTCTGGTTCGAAATAAAAGCAGGCTCCTGCCGGCGAATGTCCGGGTGCAGAAATGACTCGCATTTTTGTATTTCCAAAGCTAAAAAAATCTCCTTCTGCAAAAAGCACTTCCGGATCAGGAGATTGCTGAATATTGGGAATTGCATACATCTGTGCCACTCGGGCCATCGACTCCAAGACAGGCTGTTCCCCATCAGGAATGGCCAATTCTAATTTCCAGGTCTCGGCCACAAAACGGTTTCCGAACACATGATCGATATGACAATGTGTATTCAGCAGTAAAACCGGTGTCAGTCCCTGCTTTTCGATAAAACGTTTGAATTTATCGCGTTCTGCCTGAGTATAGCAACCCGGGTCAATTATGGCGCATTCTTTACTGTCGTCATAAACAACAAAGGTATTTTCATAAAAAGGGCTGAATACAAAACTTTCTACAACAAGCATAAGTTATTTAAATTAGGTGATGCCCGCAGAATAAGCTAAAGGATTATTTTTCAGGTTTTATTCCAAGGCTTGTTAAGTTTTCAATTAATATTTGGACGATTTTCGCCAAAAATGCGTTACATTAGTTAGAATTTTCATCCTAGCCCACAAGCACCAGGTTCAGGAAATCAGTATATCCATATCAATCTTTTGATTGTCAAAGCTTAATATCATTACTGTTTCCATTTTACGTTATTTATCTTTTGTCCGTATGCAAATTAACCATTTTTTTAGCATAGTTGCAACTATATTATCCCTTTCAGTTACCCTGTCTGCACAGTTGGTCAGTTCCAACTTCGGTCAGAACAGAATTCAATATGAAAAATATAAATGGTTGCGTTACGAATCACCAAATTTTACTTATTCCTTTACTGAAGAGAATGAGGATCTGATGCGTTTTGTGGTTCCATTTGCAGAGTCAGGCTATCAGGATCTGAAATCAATTTTGGAGTATCAGATACGCCAAAAAATAGAAATCGTTATATATACAGATTTTAGCGACTTTGCGCAGAGTAATATTGGACTTGAATCTCCTGCAATAAATACAGGCGGAAAAACCAAATTGCTTGACAATAAGATCATGATTTATTTTGATGGTAATCATCAGAATTTGGACAAGCTCATCCGCGAGGGAATAGCCCGAAGTCTTGTAAACCGTATGCTATTTGGCAGTAACCTGCAGGAAGTCGTACAAAATTCAGTTCTGCTCAACCTCCCGGCCTGGTATACAGAAGGACTTATAGCTTATTGTGTGGAAGAATGGAATACGAATGTCGACGATGAGTTGCGCGAAGCGATTTCCTCTAAAAAATATGCTAATTTTCTGGAACTGGCCAATCAACGTCCAGCTTTAGCAGGCCGCTCGCTTTATCATTTTATTGCAAGAAATCACGGTACTGCATCTATTTCAAATCTTATTTATCTTACCCGAATCAACCGCAGTGTTGAAAGTGGATTCCTCTATGTTTTCGGTACCAGCTTTTATACAATTGCCGGCACCAACTGGTATAATTACTACAACAACCGCTACAATGAAGATAATAAAGCCCGACTTTTCCCAAATGCGGGTGAACTTGATCCTGCACAGAAAAGACATTCAAAGCTGAAGGCAATTGCACTGAGTCCCAATGGAAAATATTTGGTCCATACCGAGCACCAACAGGGTGAATATTGGGTAGTGCTTACTACGATTGAAACTCAGAAATCGCAGACAATTTGGAAAGGCGGTGTTAAGGACCTGACAGAAGATATTGATGAAAATTATCCATTGATTGCCTGGAAGAAAAACAGCACGGAACTGATAATAATTCATGAAAAAGCCGACAAGGTTTATGTCAATTATCTCAACAGTGAAAACCCGAATGCAAAGGGTCAAAGCAAACAGATCAAAGGCCTGGAAAGAGTATTGAGCGTTTCAGTGATCAACAGTGATGACCTTGTCTTAACAGCAATAAAAGGAGGATACTCTGATATCTTTCTTTACAAAGGAGGAGAGGCAAGAGCCCTCACTTCAGACAAATGGGATGACAGTCATGCTGTTGCGGTTAATTTGGGCGGTCGTCCTGGTATCATCTTTGCTTCAAACCGTCCGGAGGGTCTTTTAAAAACAGGAAAAAGTGAGGCACAACCTGTTGGGCAGTCGGATCTTTTTTACTTGGATCTTGCGAATAAAGAAGGTCAATTAAAACGGCTAACTTATACTCCGTTGACCAATGAGAATTCTCCACAGGCCATCAATAATGAACTTTTTGCATTTCTAAGCGACGAAAACGGTATTTCCAACAGATATATTGGCCGAATCGATACTATTTTCGATGCTTATTCACTTGGAGATTCCGTAAATTTTCAAAAAGACGGCAACCCTGTCCTCCAAACAAAAATTGACAGCGCTGCAAAACAAGTTCTGGTCTTTAGAATGAATTGCGAGGTATTTGCCAATACAAATTATAGTCGCAACATTTTGGGACATTCCATCAGCAGCAGCAAAATTGCAGATATGTTTTATCGCGACGGTCAATACAGAGTTTTTGTCCGAGATATTAAAACAGAACGCAGTACTGTTCCTGAAAAAACAAAATATAGAGCCATAATTGAACGTCAATCAGGATTGACAAAAACTGTTGATAAATCAACCAACAAATTGGTTAAAAAACCGCTGGAACAAACCGATGCAGAAAATGAACTGGCCAAAGAATTGGAATTGGTAATCAAAGAAATTGAACCGAAAAAAGATACACTGATTCCTGCTATTGATAAAAGTACAGATACGAGCAAGGTAGATATAGATAATTACCTTTTCCAAAGCGAATTTACTTATACAAAAGACCCTGCTGCAAAGGACCCCACAAAAGCCAAGGCAGATACACTCATTAAACCCATTATCCTGGAGGAAGGTGAAAATGGTGTGATTACCAAAAAAGAACCAATCGGTTTTGATCAGACAATTGCTAAAAACATACCTAAATCAATTGCTTATGATCCGGACAGAAAAACCAAATACCGCAATATGTTTAAGGTGGATGAGATTACTTCTCAGCTAGATAATACACCTCTGTTTTGGGGCATGGATCTCTATCTTCAGGGCAGATACCACTTTCCGCCATTGGGTTTGCTCATGAAAACAGCATTTACCGATATTTTTGAAGACTACCGTTTGGAATTGGGTATCCGTATTCCGGTGAATTTCAACGGTATGGAGTATTTTCTTTCCTTTGAAGACAGAAAACACCGCCTCGATAAAAAATTCTCGCTCTACAGAAGGGGCAGAATAGACAAATACCTGATTACCGATACCATGACCAATGATCCCTGGTCTGCCAGAGGACGCAATATCAAGCATATGGCTATGGCCGAATTCCGTTATCCGCTTTCCAAGTTTTCCAGTGTAGAGGGCACTGCAAGCTTCCAGAGCGACAAGGTTGCAATTATCTCAGAAAATTCACGCAACAGCGTAGAAGTCCCCGTTTTTAGTTTTTCACAAGTGGGTATTCGTGCCGAATATATTTATGACAATACCATTCCACTTCGTCTGAATGCCAGAAAAGGTACAAAGGCGCGATTCTTTGCCGATTATTTCCAAAATATGCAGAGCGATACCGATTCAACAGGATTTAACCTCCGTTTACTAAGTCCTACCTTTGTACTTGGTTATGATGCAAGACATTACATCAGTCTCGACAATAAAACAGTGATTGCATTGCGCAGTACTGCTGCTGCATCTTTCGGCAAAATGAAAATGCTCTATTCTCTTGGCGGGATGGAAAATTGGGTATTCAATAGTTTTAATGAAAGTATTCCACTCCCTGACGGGGAAAAATATGCCTATCAGGTTTTGGCATCGCCATTGCGCGGATTTCAGAATAATATCAGAAATGGAAGCAACTTTGCGTTGATTAATGCCGAAGTTCGAATTCCGGTAACTGAATACCTGTCGCGAACTCCACCAAATAATGTGATGCTGCGAAATCTGCAGGTAATTGGATTTTATGACATAGGTACAGCCTGGCAGGGTCTTTCACCTTTTTCCAAGGATAATCCGCTAAACACGACATCAATTGATCCCGGTTCCGGAAGCAGTGTTGTATCTCCTGTTCGGGTCAGAGTCAATTATTTCCGCAGACCAATTGTACAAGGGGTCGGGTTTGGCCTGAGAACAATATTCCTGGGTTATTTCCTGCGTTTGGATTATGCTTGGGGCATAGAAACCGGAGACCTGCAGAAACCTAGGGTTTACTTGTCTTTGGGCATGGATTTTTAGAAAATTAATTGTCGTAGGGATGTTGCACACAACGCTCCTACGACAATTTTTGGCCCTTAAATTAGTTTTACCTCCTAATACCGCTCAGCGCGCTTGGCAGGTTTGGTATTTTTGAAAAACATAGCGGAAGAGCCCGTATTGTTCCTATCAGATTCGACTTCTCGAAATACTCAATATTACCACCGATTTGCGGAACAACAAATTTCGCTTCC
>JBIKQC010000099.1:0-11051 GCA_044349855.1 Saprospira sp. | reverse complement strand
AGCATTCCAACTATTACAGCCCATTGTATTTGATTTTCAACAGCATATATAACTAAAAGTGTACTGATGGGAAGTGCTAAAGAAGCAATTTTGAAAAGAGGAATGAGCCGACGGCCCTTTATAAAAACACCCAGAGGGAAGGCCAATATCATAATTGCCATATAACGATAGGCAGTTACCCTTGCAATTTCACTGTCAGAGTAACCCAGATCACGCAGGTAATAATTAAAGAGCATAAAAAAGGCTGCATCAACGAGCTGAATAAAAAATACGGCTCCGATCAATGCAAAAATAGGTGGCTCAACTTTTTTAAAACCTGAGATTATCTCTTTAATGGGACTTGACATGACAGCTAAAAAAGTTGATTACTTCTTAAATGATTATTGAATGAGTCTATTCATTTTCCATTTTCTTCATTTTTCTTTTCAACTTTTCCTGATCTAAGGTGCCACCTTTTTTGTAATATTTACTGTCGTTCTCATTTAGGAATGGTATGAGAAGACTGATCCTGAATCCGAAATTATTAAAGGGCTGTATACGTTCTCCACTGACGGCATTGTTATCAAAATTAAATTCCTGCTGAAGTTTCAGAAGATCATAGGATTGATGTATCCTATAAAATGGTCTGAATTTAAAAACATAAAACTGATCTTCTCTGGATTCTTTTTTTAGCAAAAAACGGAAACGGAAGGCTATATCGGCAAAAACTTCTCCCCAAATTCCATATTGGGAAATCGGAATGCGGTAATCTCCGCCAAAAGAATAGCGGTAGCGAACCTGACCGAAATGAAGGGCAGCGCCCAAACTAAGAAACTCGGAACGGAGCGGACGATAGGCCAATGCCGCATCAAGGGAAAAGGAATTAACTATCAATTCAGCAGTTTCACGGAGTACTGCCGGATTTTTACTGATATGTTTTTTGGAAACATTGCCAAAGCTGATTTCCATATTGGTAAATCTCCCGTATTTACCGAATCCGAAACGAAAACCGCTCAAAGTTTTGAATTCTGCAAGATTATGGCTCTCTCTGGCATTGAACTCATCGGCAATACGATTGGTCTCCTTCTGGTTAAGGAAAGCCAATTCAAAACCACCTTCTGCATAAAACTGAGCAGAAATGTGACTTTGAACCCAAAAGAGTAAAAATGCTGTGGCTATAATCAGTCTCATATTGAGCAAATATTTTTTATTTATCAAAACTTAATTGCAATGAGCAAAATTGCAAGAGCAGCCAATCCGACTCCTAACCAATTGATTTTACTGAGCTTTTCTTTGAAAAGTAAAACACCCAATAGGGCAGAAACAGCAACAATAGTTATATTGTTTACCGGAAGTACGACTGATTTGTCTCCCAAAACGTCGAAGGATTTTAGCAGGAAAAATATAGAAAAATAATTCGGGACACCTAATAGAATCCCGGCAAATAGATTTTTCCAGGCAAATTTAGCCTTCCCTCTTATCATCTGATAAAAGATAACCAAAGAACCAAGTATGCCAGCTGATGCGAAAATACCCGAACTGAACTCCGCAGAATCGTTGCCGCTGCTGTCTAAAATTGAATTTTGAACAAACTGCAAACCGCATTCGATACCGCCGCTTGACAAAAAAGCAAAGATGGGAAAGAACCAGATAAGAAATGCTGAACTCTGTTTTTTAATATTGTCAAGTCCCGGTTCAGTCTTTTGAACTCCGGAGGGCCAATTACTGAGCACAACAGCTCCCAAGGCCAATAGCACACCAGATATTTTCAATGTTGTAGCAGGTTCTGAAAAGGCAATGATTGCATAGGGTACTGAAATGACAAGAGACATTTTCTGCAATACAGAGGCAACGGTTAGTCCAAAAAACAAAACAGTCATTCCCACAGCATAGAATCCGGAAATAAACAGCAGTCCCAAAATAGAGGCATAGGGCAGCCACTCGGCGTTAAGGGTTTCGGAACTGAAAGGGAAACGGCCCAAAACCAGGGTTCCGCAAAAGACGCAGATAAAATAGTTCGCAACAATAGCCTGAAAAGTATCGATCCCAAATTTGGGAAAGAATTTAAAAACCATGACAAGCAGTGTGGAACTGATTATGCTGAGCAGCAGAAAAAGCATAGGTGCGAAATATAACAGGCCAAAGCCCAATCATTAAAAATTACAAAATACAGGAGGGCAAATATATGTTTTTCCTAACTTATCTTGTTAAATTTGTATCAAAACCATTTTACATGTTACCCAAAACAAATGATTTAACCGATAATCCCGAAAGATACAAGTTGATTCTTGTACTAAATCATCGGGAAATTGTTGATTTTGTTCGCCAATATTTTTACAGCAGGACCAGACTAACTTCAATTTTCAGATACTTTCTGTTGGTTTCAATATTTCTTTTTTTTGGCATTTTTGTATTCAATATTATTCTTCAGCCCGCTGCTTGGGCCGTTTATGTGAGCCGTTTCGCCTTTGGTATAATAAGTTTTTTTCTGCTCGTCCCCATTCATGAAATCATACACGGAGCAGTTTATAAATACTACGGTGCACCCAAAGTCAGATTTGGCATTATCTGGTCAAAATTGGTATTTTTTGCTGCAGCTCCGGAATTTGTGATCAGTAAAAAAGAATTTTTACCCATTGCTTTGGCGCCTTTTATTGTTATCAATTCTATTTTGATATTTTTTTTAATCCTGAGTTGGGATAATCCTATACTCCATATTTATTTATGGGCTGCCTTTTTAATGCACAGTCTCGGATGTATGGGCGATTTTGCACTCATCGGTTTTTTTGAAGAGCAGGGTAATAAGAAGATTTACACTTTTGATGCTGCAGGTGCAGAATGCAGTTATTTTTATGAGGATATGGAAAGATGAAAGATGAAAGATGAAAGATAAAAGATAAAAGATAAAAGATGAACCGAAGGACCGCGAAGCGAAGCGAAAGATGAAAGAAGATAGATCAGCACAGCGATACATTTAAGATGGGCTACTTACAGAGCTTTGTGCGTTTAGTAAAGTTGATTGAATTAAAAATAAGTCAAAGCTATTTTAGAGAAAGACATTCATTAAACATGCATTGGCGAATGTATTGGATCAGTTTTGTCAATATTTATACTTATTATTTGGCGTCCAAAACCAATAATTGTATCTTGATCTGAATAAAGTTCTAAAAATGAAAACCAATACTTCAAGATGGCTGTTACTGGGCGCTTTGGTCCTGCTTTTCGGCCTCAGTTTTATCCCCTCTCCCATTGCCCTGCCCCTGCTTTATGTAGGGCGCATCGGATTGGTATTGGCAATCATCAATATTTATCTGAAGCCAATTTTTCTGCCTGCCAGATTTTTTTGGGTCATGGCGGGTCTTGCGGCATTTTCGGTATTCAGCTTCTTTATGCCACTGCTATTTCCTTTCGCGCAGGGGGCTGTTTTGGTTTTTTTAGCAGTTTTCCTTATCGATATTTTGATTCTTTTCAATAGAAATGCAAAACTGAGTTGTGAGCGAATATTACCCAGAATTTTTTCCATAGGTGATGAAAACGCTATCAATCTAAAACTGAAAAACGAATTTGGGTTGCCGTTAAAAATAAACATCATTGATGAACTGCCCCTACAGTTTCAAAAACGGGATTTCAATATTAATATAGCATTAAATGCGAATTGCGAAGAAACAGTGGTTTATGAATTGAGGCCCACATCGAGAGGAGAATACAAGTTCAACAATATCAATCTATTTCTCCGTTCCAGCCTGGGGCTTGCAGAGAGACGGATTGTTGTGGAAAGCCCGGCAATTATTCCTGTATATCCATCTGTAATTCAAATGAAAAAATACGAGCTGCTGGCACTGGCGCGAATTTCCGTTTTTCCGGGCGTAAAAAAAATGCGCAAACTGGGGCACAGCTATGAATTTGAACAGATCCGAGAATATGTAAAAGGCGATGACTTCCGATCTATCAACTGGAAAGCAACAAGCCGAAACAATTCCGTGATGGTCAATCAGTACGAGGACGAACGTTCTCAGCAGATTTTCACCGTCATCGACAAAGGCCGTTCCATGAAAATGCCTTTTAACGGTTTAAGTCTCATGGATTATGCGATTAACGCCTCATTGGTAATTTCAAATGTGGCGCTTCAAAAACACGACAAAGTAGGCCTGCTTACTTTTTCGGATAAAATAGGTGCCACCATCAAACCCGAAAGCGGACCAAAGCAGCTGAGGGTCATCATTGAAGCATTGTACAGAGAACAGGAACGCAACTTTGAGGGTAATTTCGAACTCCTGTATCAGGCATCCAAAATCTTTATTCGCCGACGTTGTTTGATGTTCCTTTATACCAATTTCGAGAGTTTTTCGGCGATGCAGCGGGTATTACCTGTCCTGCGAAGGATCAATCACTCGCATCTGTTGGTGGTCATTTTCTTTGAAAATACAGAGATTAAAGACTTTGCCGAAAAAAATGCTGATTCCACTGAAGATATTTACAATAAAACTATTGCCATGAAATTTGTGGAAGAGAAACAACTGATCGTACAGGAATTGCGACAGCATGGCATTCAGACCATTTTGACCCGTCCGGAGGATTTGTCTATCAATACAATAAATAAATATTTGGAATTGAAAGCGAAAAGGATGATATAGGTTAATTTGAGGATTTGACAACCGAACGGAGTGAGTTCCGCGCAGCGAAACGAAGTTCCATGAAATGAATTTGAAAATTTGAAGATTATAAAAGGCAGTAAATCATATATTTAGCTTATTTGTATTTAAATATAAACAGCAATATGGTAAATATTTCTAAAGATTCCCTGCCTGTTCATCCTGATGCAAATGCAGATTTTTGATTCAGAACCCTTGACTGAGTTGTAAGGTACCAATGATAGGGTTTTTCAAGCTTTTTATTCTGAAAAATGTCTATTAGGCCTAATTTTCTTTATTTATAGATTAGGATTTATTTATTCCGAAGGCAAGCATTTACAGAAATTATTTAGGCGAAATATTTAACACAGAAACCACAAAAGTTTAAACATTAGTTTTAGCATTTAGATTGTTAAGTAGTTAAATTTGCGAGATAAAAAAATACTAAAGGAGTCCGTGTTTTCGAATTGGATTTGAGCTATACCTGTCATAACCTATTACGCATTGAGTCGGGCGGTTTGTACAATGCCTCGGGTGATCGCGATGAATTTACACCACCTTATCTAATTTTTATTCCTCAGGTTAATTGTATTACACAATTGGTATGCAGCTGTCGTCAAAAATTGTTCCTTCGCCGTATGCGCTTCAATTTTGCCGAATGCAATGACAAGGAAAAAGTAGAAGTTAGATTATTTCCAAATCCTGCAAATCCCGATGCAATTGCTTTCAGCGTTAACGGGCCTTCAAGCGGGAGTGTCGATGTGAATTTGTATGATGCTTTTGGACGAAAAATCGAAGCGCAAATCCTAACGCTGCCAAATTGTATATTTGTGCCTAAGACTACTTTAGTTTCTGGTATTTATTATTTGATTATCCAACAAGATGATTGGAGAAAAGTATTGAAAGTCAATGTAAAATAGGAAATATAATACCTTTATGAATTAGCCTCAAATAATATATTTGAGGCTTTTTTTGTGCAAATAATAGCCAAATTGAATCGGTATAAAAATTTGACATCTTTATGCGATATCCTCAATTTCATTATTGCCTGCCGAAAATATACCTTTATAAAAATTATCCAAGTTTAGGTTAACAGACACATAACAAGTTTACATTCTATAATTCAATGATTTTACTTTTTTGTGCTTTAAGCATATTTAAATCTTTAAAATAAACATTTAGGCTTTTTTTGTGCAAATAATAGCCAAATTGAATCGGTATAAAAATTTAACATCTTTATGCGATATCCTCAATTTCATTATTGCCTGCCGAAAATATACCTTTATAAAAATTATTAAAATTTAGGTTAACAGACACACAACAAGTTTACATTCTAAAATTCAATGATTTTACTTATTTGCGCTTTAAGCATATTTAAATCTTTAAAATAAACATTTTTTTTAATTTTATTTTTCAAATTTCTGCTTTTCGAAATTTAATTCAAAGACTACAATTCTAAATTAAAGGCCAATGTCCGGAAATATTTACAAATATATATTGTTTACACTATTGCTCATTAGCTTGCTTCCAGCTAAGCTTTTTGCTACTCATGCTATGGGTGCCGACTTGACATACAGCTGCATCGGCAATAATCAATACAGGGTAAAACTTCAATTCTACAGAGACTGCAATGGCATAAACGCCGATAGTATTGAAACGATAACTTTTTCAGCTCCAGGCTGTGCTTCTTTTACACTAAATCTGCCGCTTATATCAGTTACAGAAATTACACCCAGTTGTCCTGGCATAGTTGGAACTGCCTGCAATGGAGGCAATGGTCAATTTGGAATTCAAAAATTTGTTTATGAGGGTACACTGAATCTACCAACTGCTTGCAGCAATTGGACGCTGGGATGGCAACTTTGCTGTCGCAATAATGCAATCAGCACACTCAATAACGCCGGAACCAATGAAATGTATATCAGTGCCAATATCATAACAGGATTAAACAATTGTAATAACTCACCTACTTTTCTTAATGACCCAACTCCGTTTGCCTGTGTTAACCAACCACTGTTTTACAATCAGGGTGCTGTAGATATAGACGGAGACGATCTCCGGTTCTCCCTAACCAGTTGTAAACGATCTGCCGGATCAGCTGTAACATACAATACTCAATTAGGCATAAGCACAACCAACCCATTATTAACTTCAAATGGCGTAAGCATTGATGCTAATACAGGGGCAATCAATTTTACGCCCACCGCACAGCAAATTGGTGTTTTGTGTGTATTGGTAGAAGAGTTTAGAAATGGTGTTAAAATTGGTGAAGTAATCAGAGATATTCAATTCACCGTAGTTAATTGTTTAAATCAGGCACCTAGTCTCAGTGGTATAAATGGCAGCAACAGCTTCGACACTACAATCAATATTGGTCAACAGCTTTGCTTTATTATTTTTTCGAGCGATCCGAATCAAGGTCAGTTATTGACTTTAAGCTATAACAATGCCATTCCCTCGGCCAGCTTCAGTTCAAACTCTAACCCTTTTCCCAGCGGAACTTTTTGCTGGACAGCCAGCCCAGCCGATACTGGTTTAAATACCTTTACGGTTCAGGTTGCTGACAATTATTGTCCAATTGTGGGTCAAAACACCTATACTTATTCCATTTATGTAAATCCGGCTAGCCCGCCTGCTCCTTGTGCAATCAATGTATCCCTTGTCAGTTTTGGCGATTTGAGGTGCAGCAACAGCGACGGCACAGCGCAGATTACTGCCAGCGGAGGAACAGCTCCTTATTCATTTACCGTAATTAATAACAGCAATGGTCTGATATACAGCAACAATAGTGGTATTTTTAATAATCTCACTGCAGGCAATTACAGCGTTGTGGTTTCAGACAGCAACAGTTGTCAGCCAAACTGCAGTAATCTTAGTTTTCTGATTGGAGGTAGCGCTACTACGCTCACACATACTGCTCAAGGATCTGTAAATTTGTGTCCCGCTCCCAATACTTTTGGTGGAATTATAACATTAACCGCAAATGGGGGCACTGCTCCTTATCTATATTCAGTTGGCAATGGTTTTTCTAGTTCAAATATTTTCAATGGTCTCCCGAGTGGAACATACCAAACCATAGTAATGGATGCAAATGGTTGTTACAGCAATCAAACCGTTAACATTACTTCTCCCAATCCGCTTACTGCATCCATTATCAATGTCATACAGCCAGCCTGCGGCAGAAGGAACGGGCGATTTACCATAACGCCAATCGGAGGGACT
The DNA here is from genome assembly GCA_044349855.1 of Saprospira sp. Lineage (GTDB taxonomy): Bacteria > Bacteroidota > Bacteroidia > Chitinophagales > Saprospiraceae > Saprospira. The sequence continues at coordinate 3,219 of JBIKQC010000099.1, read as the reverse complement.
GCTCCCTATCAATACCAGGTTAATAACATTCTTTACACAAGCAATGTCATTATAAATTTAGGCGGCGGCACTTACAATGTAATTGTTCGCGATGCTAATAATTGTACGTTTAACACCACGATTCAACTCAACGGAAATCCTGTTTTTGTAGTTACGGCAACAACTACTTCCGCAAGCTGCAATGGTACCTGCAACGGCACAGCAACGGTAAGTTCAAATGTACCAGCAACCTTTATTTGGAGCAATGGTCAGAGCGGAGCAACTATTACAAATCTATGCAGAGGGAACTACAGCGTAACAGCAACCGATAATTTTGGCTGCACCAGAGTTACCAGAGTAACTGTAAGAGAGCCTGCAAGACTTACTGTGCGCACCTTGGCAATTACAAATGAAACCTGCGCCGGATCTGATGCCAGTATCAGTATTCAGGCCGCTGGAGGAACTGCTCCCTACAACTTTATTCTGACAAACAGTGCAGGAAACACTTTTTCAAATACAAATGGCATTTTCAACGGGTTAACTGCCGGTCAGTACAGCTATAGCGTAAGCGATGCCAACAATTGTTTGAGTCAGATTATAAGAATACGTATAAGAAGAAACTGTCAAAACAACGGAATCAATGTCTTAAGCGGACTAAAAGAAAACTACATCGGTTTGAGTCCTAATCCTGCTTCAACTATAGTTAAAATTAGTTTTAGAACTAGCTCATCGGAACCTGTTTTGATAAGCATAATCGATAACAATGGCAAAGTAGTACTAGATCGAAACATAGATCAGGGGGAAGGAGAATTCGACTTGGATATAAGCAACTGGGCGGCTTCTACCTATATTGTCATGCTAAGAAACCAAAAAGGTGAAATTTTGGAAACAACCCGAATGGTCACTATCAAATAATATTCAACAATATTATTAATCTAAAAATTGTCTTTAACCTCTTCATAAATCATAATTTTTTATCATTTCAACAAACAATTAATAAAATGAGACTAATTTTCAATCAAAGAATCTACCTAAAATTCAGTATAAATTTATTTGTATTGGTTTTAGTATTGGCCTCGCAAATAAATGCTCAAAGCCTTCAATCAACATCAGAATATCAGAAGAAATCTGAAAAAACAGCAGCTGAAAACTTGAATAATTTATTAAATAATATTCAGACTACTGTTTATTTGGAAAAGAGTACACTAAAGACCTTTGGTGAGGGAAATGCAAGATGCCTCAGGTCAGATATAGCATCAATTTCGATGTTAAATGCTCAAAATTCTGCATTTACAAATATCGAAATAATAGAAATAACTCTTGCCAAAAAAGGCTATGATAAAAATAGCAGTTTGAAAGGTAGTTTGACTTCTAATTTTCCAAAACTAAAATACCTTCTTTTAAAATCAGAATTCGAACTCGGCAAGCAAGAATTTGAATCAATTATTGCTGATTTTAAAAACACTAATATAGTTCTTCTTTATGAGGTTTCAATACCGCAATAAACTTCTTAAATTAAAATTATTACAATTCAAAAACAGTCAAATAATCAAAATATCATGAAAATTATCAACAAATTAATTCTCATAATTCTTACACTGATTTGCATTCAACATTCTAATGCACAGTTGATAAGACCCTTTACGCAAAGGACGTCACCATTTAATCCGGGGGTTAGTATATATAACCTTAAAGGTGATTTTGCCATGATTGGAAATGCTAACCTAACCTTGCAAAATTATTCCGACCTATCCGGCAATCAAAGCCCAATGATTTATGTCGACATAGACAATAATCCTGCAACGCTGAATTCTTCATCTGCCGATTTAAATTTTTCGACAGAGAATGGTGCAGTTCCTGCATGTTCAGAAGTTGTATTTGCCGGTCTTTATTGGACAGGTCGTGCAAGTAACGGACCAAGCAGTGCAGATACTTTTTCTGTTACCAAAAATGGCGTAACAGTTAATTTTGACAAACAGAAAATCAAATTAAAGGGCCCCTTAGCGGGAACTTATACCGACATCATAGCAACTGCTACAGATATATATTATCCTCAAAATAGCGATGGCTTTATGTATTCCGCATATGCTGAAGTAACAGACTATGTGAGAAACAATGGAGTACTTGGCAGTTATACCGTAGCTGATTTGGCATTGATTGAAGGTTCAGGCGGTGGTACAGGTTATTATGGCGGGTGGAGTTTGGTTGTAATTTACAGCAATAATAACATGCGCTTGAGAGATATCACGCTGTTCGATGGTCATGCATTTGTTGCTGGAGGTATTACTGCTGACTTTACAATTCCACTTTCTGGTTTTAATGCTACCCAAAGTGGTCCTGTAAATGTTAAAATGGGACTCTTAGCCGGCGAAGGCGACAGACAAATATCGGGCGACTTTTTTCAGATTAGAGATGCCGCAAATACAGCATGGGTCGATCTTGAACATGGAGGAAACAGTACAACAAACTTTTTCAATTCGTCGATTTTTACAGGTAACAACAACAGAAATCCCAATTTATTGAACAATACGGGTATAGATATCAGCGTTTTTGATATTCCAAATACGAACAATTCTATTATTGGCAACAATCAAACTTCAACCACATTTAGATATGGTTCGAATCAAGATACTTACATCATTTTCGGAATTGTTTTTGCGGTCGATGCCTATGAACCTGAAATTATAGGTATAAACACGCTTACTCAAACCAATGGTGTTCCTGCAACATCATCACCATTAATTCTACCGGGGCAAAATCTTACCTATGAACTCGATATAAAAAATATAGGTTCAGAAAATGTTGTGAATGGTCAAATAATTATTCCGATTCCTTACAATGCAAATTTTGTAAATGCCAGTGGTCAGTACTTTTTTTCTCCAAATTCCGGAACAACGCCATTCTTCAATCCTACTTTAGGTGGCAATGGTTCTATTGTTTGGAATATTGGAAATCTGCCTCTTCCGACAAACCCTAACACGGTATTGGCAACACTTAGCTACAATCTGAGTGCAACAACGGAATGTATTATTTTGAACAATGCCAATTGCAGCGAACAAATCAGTGTAAACGGTACAATTTCCGGTTTAGGTGCTATTACAAATACAAACTTGATCGAGCCCTTTGTATCAGGTTTTCAACAGAGTGGATCTTGCATTGGTCAGCCAATAAGTAATCCTATAAATGTTCCGATCAATGCCGCAGCCTATGTACAGGCCAATTGTCAAAATGTAACGCCGA